>NZ_JZWY01000990.1:0-7540 GCF_000966955.1 Streptomyces sp. NRRL S-495 | reverse complement strand
CACCTGGGAACACTCGGACGCGACGATCAACGAGCTCCCCCTCGACGCCCCCGGCAACGTCCCCTGGTGGTCGGAGCCTTCTCCCAACACGAACCTGTTCGCCGTCATGGTCCATGTCCTCGGCGAGTCCAACCGGCACACCGGGCACGCCGACATCCTGCGCGAGAGCCTCGACGGCCGGACCGGGATCCGCCCCGAACACGAGAAGCGGATCGACGAGGAAGCCCGTGCGGCTTACTGCGCAAAGCTCGAGCAGGCCGCAAGGTCGGCCGCACCGCTCAAGGCTTAGAGGCTGCCTCCTGCCCTGATCACACCCCGGGTGGTCCGATCCGACTCCGACGGTCACCACCGCCGGACAGCAGGTCCGGCCTGCGCCGCCGGGTCCGGCCTCGTAGGGTGTGCCCTGTGAACGATCGGCACGGATGGCGGGTCGCGCCCGATCCGGGCCGGGCCGTCCAACCGACCTGCGACCACCTCGACGGCCTGCGCGAGGTCCCGGCGAACGCGGCCCCCGGCTGCGAGGACTGCCTACGGGACGGCGGCACCTGGGTGAACCTGCTGGCCTGCCTGAGCTGCGGGCACCTCGGCTGCTGCGACAGCTCCCCGGGGCAGCACGCCTACCAGCACGCCCACGCCCACCGTGCCCACCACATCGCCCGCTCGCTCCGGCCCGGCGAGCACTGGGCCTGGTGCTACACCGACGAGGTCTACCTGCGCCCCGCCCGCCCGGCGTGACCCCGTTCCGCACGCCCGTTCCGTGGGCCCGCGGAACGGGCGTGCGGAAGGTCAGTCCGAGTTGCCGCGACGCGCGTACGTGCGGATCCGGTAGCGCACACCGGACGTCGAGGTCCGAGGCCCGCCGTCCTCGGTGACGGTCCAGTCGGGGCCGACGGCGGGGGCGTAGGTGTCGCCCCGCACCGACAGGTCGACCTCGGTGACCGACAGGGTCACGGCCCGGTCGATGACCTGGCGGTAGAGCTGCCCGCCGCCGATCACCCAGGTCTCGGCACCCGTGCCCTGCCCGGGTTCCGCGGCCGCGAGGTCCAGCGCCTCGTCGAGGGACCCGGCGCGGTCCGCGCCGTCCGCGGACCACTGCGGGTTGCGGGTCACCACGATGTTGCGCCGCCCGGGCAGCGGGCGGAAGCGCGGCGGGAGCGACTCCCAGGTGCGGCGGCCCATCACCACCGGGCGCCCGAGAGTGGTCGCCTTGAAGTGGGCGAGGTCCTCGGGCAGGTGCCACGGCATCGTATTGTCCGCGCCGATCACACCGTCCGGCGTCTGGGCCCAGATCAGTCCGATCCTCATACCGCGACCGGTGCCTTGATCGCGGGGTGGTGCTTGTAGTCCACCATCTCCACGTCGCCGTACGCGTAGTCGAAGAGCGAATCGGCCTGCCGCAACCGCAGCGCGGGGAAGTCGAACGGCGTCCGCGAGAGCTGCTCGGTCACCTGCTCCACATGGTTGTCGTAGATGTGGCAGTCGCCGCCGGTCCAGATGAAGTCCCCGGGCTCCAGGCCCACCTGCTGCGCGACCATGTGGGTGAGCAGGGCGTAACTGGCGATGTTGAACGGGACCCCGAGGAACAGGTCGGCACTGCGCTGGTAGAGCTGGCAGGAGAGCCGGCCGTCGGCCACGTAGAACTGGAACAGGGCGTGGCACGGGGCGAGCGCCATGGCGTCCAGCTCCCCGACGTTCCAGGCCGAGACGATCATCCGGCGCGAGTCCGGATCGCTGCGCAGCGTGTCGAGGACCTGACTGATCTGGTCGATGTGCCGCCCGTCGGGAGTCGGCCAGCTGCGCCACTGGACGCCGTAGACGGGGCCGAGGTCGCCGTCCGGGGCGGCCCACTCGTCCCAGATGGTGACACCGTGCTCACGCAGCCACTTCACATTGGACTCGCCGCGCAGGAACCACAGCAGCTCGTACACCACGGACTTCAGGTGCACCTTCTTGGTGGTGACCAGCGGGAACCCCTGCGAGAGGTCGTAGCGCAACTGGTGTCCGAACACGCTCCGGGTACCGGTGCCCGTCCGGTCGGCCTTGGCCGTCCCGGCGGTGAGCGTGTGCCTCAACAGGTCTTCGTACTGGGTATCCACCACGAGGGGCAAGTGTACGTGCCCACCCTGTCCGCCCCGGCCCGCCAGGGGTCCCCGGCGTGAACCCACGCCGTCGCGCACCCGGGGCCACATCGATATTCCGGGGGCGCCACAGCCACCCATGGTGCTACCCTGCATACAGGCGATGCTGGAAGCCCACCCCCAGGGGTGCGGGAACCAGGCGCCAGTACACAGCCGAACCGCTCGTAGCGGCCGGCCCGGACACCGGCGGACCGAAGCACTTCCAACGCTCCGTTCCCGGCACATCCACAGCAGCTGAGAGCGCTCGCCCCGGTACCGTCCGGGCGAACCAGCGACAGCGCGACAGCAACAGCCGACGCCGCCCGCACCGCCCTTCATGGTTGTGCCCAGGCCGCTTCGCCCGCCGCGCCCCGCGCCCCTCGACCGACTGCCGGCCGAACCGCGATCCCGCTCCGCCCGCCCGGCCGCTCACGGCCGCTGCGCCGCCACACCCTTCACACCGCACAGGAGTACCTGCTCGTGACGACCACCACCGAACCCACCACCACCGGCACGCCGCTGGACGGCCTGCTGAAGGCCGACCTGCACCAACTCGCCTCCGCCCTGGGCATTCAGGGCGCCGCACGCCTGCGCAAGGGCGAACTCGTCGAGGCGATCACCTCCACGCGCTCCACCGTCCGCCCGCCGGTGCCCGCCGAAGTACCGCGGCCCGCGCAGCGGGCGCGCGCCCGCTCCGACGGACCGGCGCAGCCGGACACCGCCGCCGGGAGCGACCTGGTCGCCGTCGCCGGAGTGCTGGACATCCGCGAGGGCAACGCCGTGCTGCGGACCTCCGGTTACCTCCCCGGGCCCACCGATGTGCACCTGCCCGCCGGCCAGGTGCGCGCACTCGGCCTGCGGACCGGCGACGTCCTGACCGGTGCGATCCGCCCCGTTGCGACCCGCCCCGGTGCGACCCGCCCCCGCGCGGGCGGCGCCCGCCCGCAGCTGGCCCGTGTCGACACGGTCAACGGCTGCCCCGCCGAGGAGTCCCGGCCCCGCCCGGCGTTCCACGAACTGACCCCGCTGTACCCGCACCGGCAGCTGCGCCTGGAGACCGAGAGCGACCCGCGGCAGCTGACGGGCCGTGTCATCGACCTGGTGGCGCCGATCGGGAAGGGCCAGCGCGGCCTGATCGTCGCGCCGCCGAAGGCGGGCAAGACCCTCGTCCTGCAGTCGATCGCGGAGGCGATCGCCCGCAACCACCCCGAGGCGCACCTGATGGTCGTCCTCGTCGACGAGCGCCCGGAGGAGGTCACCGACATGCGCCGCTCGGTCAAGGGCGAGGTCATCGCCTCCACCTTCGACCGGCCCGCCCGCGAGCACATCGCCCTGGCCGAACTCGCCGTCGAGCGGGCCAAGCGCCTCGTCGAACTCGGCCACGACGTGGTCGTCCTGCTCGACTCCCTCACCCGCCTCGCCCGCGCCCACAACGCCACCGCCCCCGCCAACGGACGGACCCTCAGCGGCGGCCTCGACGCGAGCGTCCTGCAGCACCCGAAGCGGCTCTTCGGCGCGGCTCGCAGCATCGAGAACGGCGGCTCGCTGACCATCCTGGCCACCGCCCTCGTCGACACCGGCTCCCGGATGGACGACCTGATCTTCGAGGAGTTCAAGAGCACCGGCAACATGGAGCTCCGCCTCGACCGCCGCCTCGCCGACCGGCGCGTCTTCCCGGCCGTCGACGTCAAGGCCTCCGGCACCCGCCGCGAGGAACTCCTCCTCGGCCCCGCCCGCACCCCCGCGACCTGGGCCCTGCGCCGCGCCCTGGGCGGCCTCGACACCCAGCAGGCCACCGAACTCCTCCTGGACCGCGTGAAGCGCACCCGCGGCAACGCCGACCTCCTGCGCCAGGTGGTCACCAACTCCCCGTCCCGCCAGGCCTGAACGGGAGCACCCTCCACCTCTTCGGTTCCTGCCCCCGACCCGTCCGCCGCCCGCCGCTCCCGCACGTCACAGGACCGACCGGGCGTCCTGGGAGCGCGCCCGTCAGGCGGTGGGTGCGGAGTTGGTGGCGTCCAGCGCCGCGCGCAGTGCCCGGGCCAGGGCCGTGCCGTCCCCGATCGCCCAGAAGTGGGCGAAGAACAGGCGGGGTTCCTCGGTGAGGCCGTGGTTGTGGAGTTCGACGAGGTCGATCCCGCCGCGCCGCAGGGAGGTCAGGACGGCGCGGACCTCGCCTGCGGTCATGGCGAAGTCGCCGTTGATCGCGGCCCGTCGGCCACCGACGGGGTAGAAGCTGATGAGCGTGGTCGCACCCGCGGTCGGGGGCAGGACGCGTCCGTGGTCGGTGACCGTCTCCCGGCGGGCGAAGGTGAACCGGAGGACTCCGCTGTCGTTGACGCCCTTCGCGTTCAGCGTCTCCTCGACGGCGGCGGTGTCCAGGTCGAGCGGCGGCTGCGAGGCGGGTGGCGGAGCGGTGGGCGTGCTGGTCACGGCCAGCGCGGCGGCCACACCGTGCGCCAGGGGCCGCGGGTCCTCGGCGTGACCGTGGAAGTGGGCCCACCACATGGCGGGCTCGTGGGCCGGCAGGTGCTTGTGGACCGAGGAGAGGTCCAGTCCCCGGGCGTGCAACGCGTCGGTGGCGTGCTGCAGCTCCGCCTCGGTGAGCGCGAGGCTGCCCATCACCACGGTCCGGCCGTCGTCGTAGCGGGTGAACGCCGCGTAGGAGCCCACGAACAGGGTGACCCCGTACGTGGTCACCGGCAGGTCCTGCCGGGCGAAACGCACCCGGTAGACCGAGCCGTCCGACATCGTCCCCGTCCTGCCCAGGACCTCGGCCACCGCGCCTGCCCAGGCCCTCGGCCACCGCGCCCCAGTCGGCCTCCCTTGTCGGCACGGGCAGCACCGGCTGCCGCCGGACCGCCTCTGCCGACGCCACCCTCGGAGTCGCCCCGACCAGCACCGGTGCCACTGCGGCTGCTGTCAGCAGTCGGCGGCGGGAAGGGTTCTCCCGGAAGTCCTCTGCGCCCCGCATTGCCACACGTTCCCTTCGCCCGACAGTTCGCCAGGACCATGGAACCGACCCGGGGCACCGAACCCGGAAGCGCCACGCCGGACCGCCGGGGAGGACCGGAACGTGCCCCTCCCGGGGCGTCGCGCCACCCGCCGCTTCGGCCCGGCACGTGGCGTGCCGGGCCGAAGCGGAGTGGGCCGGAGGTCAGCCGCGGGGGACGGCCTTGGTCCACCAGCCGCTCCAGTTGCCGCCGGCGTCCCGGTCGCGGAAGAAGTCCGCGCCGAGGGTGAAGGAGCGCGAGCCGATGCTGAAGGCGTTGCCCTTCCGGTTCACGATCTTGACCTTGTTGGCGAAGTCGTGGTCGCCGCCGAGGGACATCCACGCGGCCTGCGCGCCCTTCGGCGGGAACCAGGTCGTCCACACGTTGAAGTCGGTGCCGATCACGAAGAGCTGCTTGGTGCCGTCGGAGAGGGTGACGTAGGTCTTGCCGTCGCCGTAGTCGCCGCCGCAGAAGAAGGTGCCGCCGTTGGCGTTGCAGGTCTTGGGCCGGGGGGCCGGCTGCGCCTGGCCCCGGTCGTCGCCCTGGCTCTGGGCGAGGGCCGGGGACGAGGCCAGACCGAGGGTGGCCACGGCGGCGAGGGCCACGACGGCGGTCCTGATCCTGTTCATCACTGCTCCTGAGGAGTGCTGGTGCTGCACGGGAGGTGTGGGCCGATCCGGCCCGCGGCCAGCCTCGGCCAGTCCTTGACGGAGCGTCAACGAAATCCGGGGCCGGTGCCCCCGGTGCAGGTCGTAGGTGCCTCTGTGGGCAGGAAACGCCGGAACGGTGAACCGTGCCGCGGCCGCGGCGGGCCGGGCCGGGAGCCGCGGCGAGGCGGGGCGCGATCCGGGGCGGTTCGCGCCCACGGGTGCTCCGGGAGCCGCGCCCCGCGCTCTCGTCCGTACAAGAACCATTGCCGCACCCTGAAGGCGGATGCCACCGGATCCCGGCACCGGAACAAAGGGGAAGAACGTGACCACTCCCGCCCCGTCCCGCATCACTCTCGTCAACGGCAGCTTCGAGCAGCCCGCCGTCGCGGGCGGCAACGCGCTGCTGCCCGACGCCTCCCAGACCCAGAGCCCGAACCACGTCCCGGGCTGGCTGACCACCGCCACCGACCACCTCATCGAGATCTGGCACGACGGCTTCAACGGCGTCCCCTCCGCCGACGGCGCCCAGTTCGCCGAACTCAACGCCAACCAGGTCTCCACGCTCTACCAGGACCTGCCCACCACCCCCGGCGCCACGCTGTACTGGCGGCTCTACCACCGCGGGCGGCTCGGCCAGGACACCATGGCCCTGGACATCGGCCGGCCCGGCGCGGTGGTCCAGCAGCGCCAGTTCACCGACGGCACCACCGCCTGGGGCTTCTACTCCGGCACCTACACCGTCCCGGCCGGGCAGACCGTCACCCGCTTCGCCTTCCGCTCGGTCGCCTCCGCCGGCGGCAACCAGTCGGTCGGGAACTTCCTCGACGGCATCTTCTTCGGCACCGCCCCCGCCGTCACCCTCACCAAGTCCGCGATCCCCGACGGGCCCCTCCAGGTGGGCGACGTCATCACCTACCGGATCGTCGCCAGGAACGAGGGCGGCGGCAGCGCGGAAGCCCTCGTCCTCACCGACACCGTCCCGGACGGCACCACCTACCTGCCCGGGACCCTGCGCATCGTCAACGGCCCCAACGCCGGGGCGAAGACCGACCGGCAGGGTGACGACCAGGCCTCCTTCGACCCGGTGGGCAACCGGGTGACGTTCAACCTCGGCAACGGCGCCACCGCGGGCCGCGGCGGCAGCCTGCCCAACACCGACACCCTGCCGAACGGCACCACCGTCGAGTACCGGGTCACCATCGACGAGGACAGCGCCGGCGGACACATCACCAACACCGCCACCGCCACCTACGAGAACCGGCTCGGCCCCACCCCCGAACCCCTCACCGCCACCTCCGACCCGGCCGACACCGAGGTCCTCCCGGCGGCCGACCTGAACGTCACCAAGTCCGCCGACGAGACCACCGTCACCGTCGGCCAGACCGTCACCTACCGGGTCACCGTCCGCAACGCCGGACCCAACACGGCCACCGGCGTCACCGTCACCGACCCCCTCCCGGCCGGCCTGGCGTTCCTCTCCGCCGAGACGGGAAGCGGCAGTTACGACCCCGGCGCCGGCAAGTGGAGCGTCGGAACGCTGGCCGCCGACGCCTCCGCCACCCTCACCCTCCGGGCCAAGGCCACCGCCCCGGGCGCCGTCACCAACACCGCGACGGCGCACGCCACCGAGACCGACCTCCACCTCGCCGACAACACCGACTCCGTCACCGTCTGCGTCAAGGCCGCCCCCGCCTGCCGGCCCGCCGGCTGCTGCTGACCCTGCCGGCCCCGCCGCCCCGTCGTCCGACCCCGGCCCGGGTGGGCCGGGGCCGGCCGCGCG
>NZ_JZWY01000989.1:0-207 GCF_000966955.1 Streptomyces sp. NRRL S-495 | reverse complement strand
CCGCCTCACTGCAGGATGTTGATCGCACGGGCGATCACCAGCGTCGCCACGATCAGGGAGGTGGCGGCCTCGACCATCATGAGCAGCTTGGCCCACCGCTTGATCGCGGAGACGTCGGTCGGGCTGAACGCGGTCGCGGTCCAGAAGGACAGCGACAGATAGTCGGCGAACCGCGGCACCCAGCCGGCCGGTGCGTACGCCGTGTGC
>NZ_JZWY01000988.1:0-590 GCF_000966955.1 Streptomyces sp. NRRL S-495 | reverse complement strand
GACGAACGCCGCTCCTGCGGCGGGCCGGTGGGCACGGGCCGCGGCGCCACCGCGGTCCAGGTCCCAGTACCAGAGCGCGAAGGCGATCACATTCGTCACCCAGGTCACGCCACCGGTCGCCAGCAGACCGGTGGCGTTGTCGGCGAACAGCTTGTTGTCGGTCAGGATGTCCGACACCAGGTGGATTCCGGCGTACAGGTTCGAGGCGGTGATGAAGGCGATCACGGTCTCGGTGACCACCCGCAGCCAGGTCTTCTGCCGGTCGATCCGCCCCGGATCGCCGACGACCAGCGCCACCAGCAGGGTGAACAGGACCACCGGCACCACCCACACCGGGTCCACCCGGTACGACGTGGGCAGCGCCACGTGGAGCAGCCCGGCACTCACCACCGCCGTGGCCACCGGCCACCAGTGCTCCCCACGCACCGCGCCCGCACCGGGCCCCACCGACGACGGACCGGCCGGACCGGGGCTTGCTCGCATGCCTCATTCTGACCCCGTCGGTGGACATCCCCCACGCGTTCCACCGCGCGACACGCGGCGGGCCCGCACCATCGGCAGAGCGGCGGGCCGGCTGTCCGGTGCGGACC
>NZ_JZWY01000987.1:0-519 GCF_000966955.1 Streptomyces sp. NRRL S-495 | reverse complement strand
GCCGGCTGTCCGGTGCGGACCCAGGTCTCCTCGGCCGCGTCCGCCGATCGCAGCGGAGCGGCGCGCCCGACCGCAGTCGGCGCCCGCCGTGCCCCGGGCCGGTGGGCCGGTGGGGCGCCGTGCGAGGATGCGGCGGAAGGTGTTTCGGCAACGGGGGAGCCGTCATGGGAACCGAGCAATTTCACGACCTCGACCGCGCGTTGGTCCTGGGCCCCGGCGGCCGCCTGGGCGTCGCCTGGACGGCCGGGCTGGCCGCCGGTCTGCGCGGCGCCGGGGTGGATCTGGGTGAGGCCGATCTGATCGTGGGCACCTCCGCCGGCGCGATCGTCGGTGCCGTCCTCGCGGCCGGGGACGACCCGACCCGACTGGGTGTGCTCCCCGCGCGGCGGTCCGTCGACGGGGCAGCCGCGCCGCGCCGCCCCGACCCGGCGGTGACGGGCGCGGTGTTCGCCGCCCTCGGCGAGTCCGGCGCGGACCCGGCCGGGACACGGCGCCGGGTCGGCCGCATCGCTCTGGGGA
>NZ_JZWY01000986.1:0-2000 GCF_000966955.1 Streptomyces sp. NRRL S-495 | reverse complement strand
CGCGGAGGCGGAGGAGCGGGTGGTCGCCCAGCGTGCCGCGCTGATCGGCGCCGACACCTGGCCGTCGCGCAGGTTGCTGATCCCGGCCGTCGACGCCGAGAGCGGTGAGCCGGTCGTGTGGGAGGCCGCCTCGGGCGTTCCGCTGGTCCGCGCGGTCGCCGCCTCCAGCGCGTTCCCGGGCTTCGAGCCGCCCGTGGCGGTCGACGGCCGGCACTACCTGGACGGCGCCCTGCGGGCCGGTACGAACGCCGACCTGGCGGCCGGCGCCCGCACGATGGTGGTGGTCGAGCCGCTGGCGCACCGTCACCCCGGCGCCGCGCCCGGGCCCGCCCGCGTCCTGGCCCCCGAGCTGCCGGCCGTGCGCCTCCTGGACGCCGACCCGGGGGACCGCGAGTCCTGGGAGGAGATCCACCGGCTCGGCCGGGAGCAGGGCGAGTCCGCGGCCGAGGGCCTGCGCGCGTTCTGGCGCCCTGCGACCGCCCGCAGCTGAGCCCGGCCGAGGTCGGACCTCCACCCGGTTCTCCGAGGCTCCGCCCGCCGCCGCGCACCGCACCCCGGTGCCGAGGACCCCCGTGAGCAGTGCGGCAAGGTCCCCGGCGGTCTGGGGCACGGCTGCGGGGCCGTGCCGGTCTGCTCCCTCACCTGGTTCCTCGCCGGCCACCGTCATGGTGCTCGGGGGAGTGGTCGCTCTCCTCGCCGCCGCCCCCGTCCGGGGCTACGGCCACCGGGTGCGACCGATTCGGCCGTCGACCCGACGCCCGGGGTTCGCGCCTGACGACCAACGGACGGGTTCCGGTCGGGACCGCCGTTCGGGTCGGCCGTGCCGGGCTCACGAGCAGCGGTTCCCCGCCGTGCAGGATCACCCGGGCTTCGAAGGGCGGGGGTTCAGGGCCCGGTCCTGTTCGGCGCGGCGCCCGAGCACCTCGAACAGCTCCCGCGACCGGATTCGGGCACGATCGAGTCCACCACGTGGACGTTCGCGGGCCCGTGGCGCGGGCCTGTCGCCCCGCCGCGCTCGCGCTCATGCGGCGTGCGTCGGCGAGCCGCTTCGCGGCCCTCGGGCCTCGCCCCGCCCCGCCGGGCCTTGTCCCGTCCAGCCTGTTCCGAAGAAGGGCGGGGTGGACCCGGGGCGCGGTTGAACCCGATAGCGGATCGTGACATGACCGCCGCCCGTCGAGCCGGAACCGGATGGCAAGATTCCGCCTCCCGGTCGCTGCCGCTCCCTCGTGGATGCCGGTCGCGCCACCCTGCCTCGCAGAGGAGCGCCATCGTGGTCCATCTCTCCGGCCTGTTCCCCCACCGTCGGGCCCTGCCGGCGGCCCTCACCACCGCGTCGGCCCTGCTGCTCGCCGCCTGCACCGGGTCGGAAGCCCCGGCGGGCGTCGAGGACCAGGCCCGGGCGGCCGTCCCGAGCGCGCAGCGCGCCGCCGGGGTGTTGCGGATCGGGTCCGACCTCAACTACCCGCCGGTCGCGTTCCGCGGTACGGACGGCAAGCCCGCCGGTCTCGACCCGGACCTGGCCGAAGCGCTGGGGAACGTCCTCGGCCTGCGGATCGAGCTGGTCGACACGCCGTTCGACGAGCTGATACCGGGTGTCAACGCCAGGCGGTTCGACGTGGCGATGTCGGGGATCAGTGACACGCCCGCGCGCCGCAACGCGCTCGGCGAGAACGGCATGCCGACGGGTCGGCCGGGCGTGGACTTCGTGGACTACTTCATCGCCTGGACTTCGATCATCGTGCAGAAGGGCAACCCGAAGGGGATCCGGACGCTGGACGACCTCTGCGGCCGCACCGTCGCCGTACAGCGCGGCACGACCCAGGACGAGATCGTCAGCCGCCAGGTGGGTGCTTGCGAACGGGCGGGCAAGCCCTTGCAGGTCCACCGCTTCGACGACGACACCGTGGCCCTCGCCGAGGTGGCGGCCGGCCGAGCGGTGGCGGACTTCAACGACCTCCCGGTGGCGGCCTACGCGGCCAGGACCACCGACGACGGCAACT
>NZ_JZWY01000985.1:0-3055 GCF_000966955.1 Streptomyces sp. NRRL S-495 | reverse complement strand
AGGACCACCGACGACGGCAACCGGTTCGAGGTGACGGGCGCGCTGTCGCAGTCGAGCCCGTACGGGATCGCGGTGAACAAGAGCGACACCGCTCTGCGCGACGCGGTGGCGAAGGGGCTGGACGAGCTGATGCGCAATGGAGAGTACGACGCGATCCTCGCGAAGTGGAACGTCGGTGCTGGCGCGGCCCGGGTGGCGGCGATCAACGGGGGACTGTGACCCGGCGTCCGCGCGGGCCGCGCGCCGCCCTTCGGTTCGGCCGAGGTGGGAGTGGTACTCCGCCGGTGCCTCCCGCTCGGTCCCCGGCAGTGCGCCCGAAGGTGCGGCGCAGAGGCCGGGTCGTCGACCACGGAGAGTTCGGCGGCGTCGCCCGCGGCCGGATCGATTCCTAACTCGCTGCGCGCGTTCGGCCGACCGGTAACAGCACGGTCGTCCGTGGAGCTCCGGTATCCCGCGGGCGAGCCCGATGCCGGGCCGATCGTATGCTGGCGCATATGTTTTTCCTTGTTACGGGGGTCTTCGTGGCAGCCGGATTCGCGGTTTCCAGGCTCGCTGTGCATGCCGCACGCGACCTGCTCGCCGTCACCGCCGCATTGTTCGGGTTGACTGCAGGAGCCCTGACCGGCCTCGGTGTGGGCATCGCGTGCCTGCCGAACTACGGCGGGCCGATCTTCACTGTGCTCATGTGGATCGGCGGCCTGTTCGGCACGGCCCTGGGGCTCGCCCGCCGCCTGGACCGCCGGGCGTAACTTATCCGCGGTTCCGCCTGCCGCCGCGCATCGCACCCCGCTGCCGCGTGCCCCCGTGACCGGGAAAGGAAGGTCCCCGGCGGCCCTGTCAGAGGTGATCGTTAGGCTGCGGGAGTCGCCGGGTGATCGTTGCCCGGCAGGTGAACAGCACGGGGGAGTGGCGGGTCATGGTCGGGGAGATCGGTGCGCAGGGGTACGTCGCGCGGCTGGAGGACGCGAAGGTCGTCTTCCGCAACGAGCGCGGGCGGGTGCTGAAGAAGGTGCCGCCGGTGCTGGTGGGGCATCCCGCTCTGCCGCGGCTGTTCGCGCTCGCGGCCGGTGTCGAAGCGCACCGCCGGATGTGCGGGCAGGAGGCGGAGCGGCTGGTGCGCGAGGGTGTCGCGGTGCCGTCCCGGGTGGTGGAGCTGCTCTCGGTGGACGCCGCCTGGGCGGAGGCGTTGGCGCAGGCAGGACTCGTTCCCGCCGCCGGGGAACGGGGCGGCGAGGACGGGCTGCTCGCCCGCCGCTACCGGCACCCCGCGCTGCCCGACGCGGAGCGCGTGCTGCTCACCACCGCCGACGCCGTACGCCACCGCGACCGGCTGATGGCCCACCAGGGCTGGGAACCGGTCGGCCCCCTGGTGCCGACCGGGCTGCCGGCCGACGGGGCGATGCCGTTCCCCGAGTCCGCGCTCGCCGGGCACCCCGCCCACGAGCAGGAGGTGCTGCGGTACGTCGAGCGCCTGGAGGAGGCCACCTCGGCGTGGCGGGTGTGGGTGAAGCGCGACGTCGACGCCGTGCTGAAGTCGATCGCCGCCGCCGACCCGGTGCTCTCGCGCTGCTTCCTGGACGGCGTCGCGGACCTGTGCCTGCGCCACGGCGGGGAGCGGGCCGACGCGGCGGCGTGGTTCGCCCGCGCCAGGTCGGCGGAACGCACCGCTGGCGAGCAGGTCGACCAGGAGTGGCNGACCAGGAGTGGCTGGACGCCCGTTACGCCGCCGTGGACGCGGCCGGCGCGCTCACGGACACCGCGCTGCGCGAACGCGTTCGGCAGGTCACCGCGCGCGGCGCCGACCGCGCCGCGGCTCGTCGCACGCTCGTCCTGCTCGGCGACCGCACGCTCCGCGAGGGCCCGCGCCCCGGGCTCGCCACCGACCTCGTGCGCACCGCCCGTGCCGCCGGCCTGGACCCGGCCCGCGAGCTCGCCCGCCTGGCCGGTCGGCTGCTGCCGGTCCGGAATCTGTTGCACACGGCCACCCGCGAGTTCTGGGCCGCGCTGCTCGCCGACCCCGCCTGGGAGATGGTCCTGGCCGAACGCCCGCATCTCGGCCTGGAGGTGGTCGCCGCGGGGCCGCAGTCCGGGATGCCGGAGGTGGACCTGACGCTCGACTACCTGGAGCGGACCGGCGCGCTGGCGCACCTCACCGCCCCCGCCGACGCGGGCGGCGCCGTACCCGGCACCGCCGCCGACTGGCTGCGCGCCCTGGTTGTCCTGGCCGACCGGTCGCCCCGCTCGGGGGCCCGGCCGGTCGTGCACCGGCTCGCCGCGCTGCTGGCGCTGCGGATCGCCGCCGACGGCGTGCCCGTCGACCTCCCGTACCCGAGCCGGTGGGACCGGCGGGTGCCGGGGAGCCCGGTCCTGCGCCTGGGGGTCCTGGACCTGCTGCTGGCCGCGGGCGCGCCGGTGGCCGACCCGCCGCCGCGGCTCGCCGACCCGTACCTGTACCGCGTCGACACCGCGCCGCGCCCCGGGCTGTCCTCGCTGACCGCCGATCCGAGGTTCGCCCGTGAGCTGCGGGCGCTGCTGCGGGCGGAGTTCGAGCTGACCAACGGCGGTGACGCGGACAACCTCTGGTACCAGCCGCATGATCCGAAGGGGTGGGCGAAGACACCCATCCTGGTGGACACCGGACCGGGGCGCGCCGTGCTGGCGCAGTGGTGCGACGAGGAACTCGCCGAGCTGCCGGTGCTCGACCTGGACGGCGTGGCACTGATGCTTGCCCGCTTCCAGCACATCGGCGCCGCCGCCGGACTGCTCGCCGACCCGGACCGGTCCCGGCGGCTGGCCGCCGTCGACGTCCTCGCCCTGCTGCTACGCGGTGCGGGCGGAGGCCCCGGAGCCCGCGCTGGACCGGGCCGGCGCCGAACTGCTGCTCAGCGCGGTCGAGGCGCGTTCCGTGTTCCGCGACGCTGCCGCCGGTCTGGTGCGCCAGCGGATCGGCCGGCTCCTGGGGATCGAGGAGGAGCGGGTCGGCCGCGAGTTCGCCCGCCTGGTGCAGATCGCCGCGAACTGCCGGGACGGGCTGGCGCACCTGGTGCCGCTGCTG
>NZ_JZWY01000998.1:0-311 GCF_000966955.1 Streptomyces sp. NRRL S-495 | reverse complement strand
CGCCGGTGCGGCCGGCCTGCTGGTCGGTCTCGCCGTTCCGGCGCTCGGCGTCGCCGCCGCGATCGGCCTGATCCTGTACTTCCTCGGCGCGGTGATCACCTGTCTGCGGGCCCGCTCCTACAAGACCGTGGCCTTCCCGCTCCTCTATCTCGCCCCCGTCGCGGTCACCCTGGGCCTGGGCTTCGCCGCCTGACCGGGCGCGCCCGTGCCCCCGTCGCCGCTGCCGGCCGTCCGGCAGCGGCGACGGGCGGGCGGCATGCGCAGGCATCCACCTCGCTCATTGCAAACAGTTCGACCGCTCCCGTTCCGAA
>NZ_JZWY01000997.1:0-2650 GCF_000966955.1 Streptomyces sp. NRRL S-495 | reverse complement strand
CCAGAAATACGAAGTCGGCACGGCGTTCGCGATTCCGGAAACGAACGGGCCCCAGCGCAGGAGAGACCACCATGCTGAAGTTCGACACCCCCGCCCCGGTCACCGCCGCCGTCGACCTCCCGGCCGCCTCGGTGCGGTTCGTCGCCGCCGACCGGGGCGACACCACCGTCGAAGTCCTGCCCGCCGACGCGTCGGAGAGCCACGACGTGCTGGCCGCCGAGCGGGTCCGGGTCACCTGCGCCGACGGCCTGCTGCGCATCACGGCCCCGGAGGCGCCGCACCGGGACCTCGGCGACCCGGGTCGCATCCGGGTGACCGTCCGGCTCCCGTCCGGCTCCCGGGTCCAGGTCAGGGCCGCGCTCGGCGAGCTGCGCGGCGTCGGGCGCCTGGGCGAAGTCACCTTCGAGGGCGAACGGGGAACGGTCGACCTGGAGGAGAGCGTGGGCGCCCACCTCACCGTCAGGTCCGGCGACATCCACCTCGGCCGCCTCTCCGGCCCGGCCCGGATCACCACCCGGAAGGGCGACCTCACCGTCGCCGAGGCCACCGGTGGTGCGACCGACCTGCGCACCGGGCACGGCGACATCACGGTCGCCGCCGCCCGCGGCACCTGCGCCACCCTGAAGGCGACCACCTCCTACGGCCGGATCCTCAACACCCTGAGCAACACCCAGGACACCGCCGCCCGCCTGGCCCTCACCGCGACCACCACCTTCGGCGACATCGCCGCCCGCAGCCTCTGAGCACCCATCGCGCCACCGCCGTCGAACCGTCCATCGACACGCCGTTCGGCCCGCTGGCCTTCGCCACGACGATCGGGAACATGGTCCTTTCGCAACTGCCCGACGAGTTGTTCGAGCTGCCGGGCGACCGTACGCTCGCCCGCTGGGTGACTCCCGGGGCCACTGTCGAGATGCTGATCACCCCGTACGATCCCGAGCTCGACCCCGATACCTGGGGACCGCTGACCGGCTGACAGAGTGGGCAAATGACCATGGACCGCGAGCACCCGGCCGATCTCCGCCCGGAACCCTGGCTGGGCGCCGCCCCGGTCCACGAGGATCTCGTCGCGGCGAAGGCGCTCGTCTACGACCGCTGCGGATTTTCCTGCTCGCAGCCGGTCCCCGAGGCCGAGAGCGCCGAGTACGCCGCCTACGGGTTCACCCTCGACGGCCTCGCCGTTCGGTTTCGCGCCGCCAGGACGACCCCCACCAAGGCGGGCCAGTTCGTCACGGTCTGGAAGAGGTCCCCGGCCGGACCGATCCAGCCGTTCGATGCCACGGACCCCGTCGACCTCTTTGTCATCAGCACCCGCGACGATCACCACTTCGGCCAGTTCGTCTTTCCCAAGGACGCGCTCCGCCGGCACGGCGTCGTATCGGCGAACGGTTCAGGTGGGAAACGAGCCTTTCGCATCTACCCGCCCTGGGTGACCCCTCCCAACCGCCAGGCCGGCAGTACGCAGGCGTGGCAGCTGGGCTTCTTCCTGCACTTGCACCAGGACGGGGCCGTCGACCTGGCCCGCGCCCAGGAGCTCTACCACCCGCAGGACAGCGCCGGCAGCGGCCGGCCGTCACACCACCCCTGACCGCCTACGAGCGACTTCGGTGACCCCGGAGTCGCAGGACATAGGGCTCCAGCTGGCGAGCAAGGCGTCAGGCCGTGCGCCGGTCCGGAACCTCGCACGATCAGGGCTGCCACGACGCCCCACTCCTTCCCGTCACTGTCATCCCGAGGAGTGCCGCCGCCGGGCCCAGAACAGGACATGGCCGTTGTCGCCCTCGGGCACGAACTCTTCGTGAACCACGTCGAGGCCGGCTCGCACGAGCCATGAGCGGTTCGTCGCGGCATCCGCGTGACTCCACCACATCGCCGCCCCGCCACCGAGCCAATTCTCATCGGTCCCGGTCCAGGCCCGATGCCCGGTGGTGGCCAGACACCAGCCCCCGGGCCGCAGCCAGGAAGCGATCCGACCGAGTAGGGCAGGCTGTTCCTCCACCGGAATATGGATCAGGGCGTACAGACAGACCACGGCGTCGAAGCTCTCTTCGGGGAACTCCAAGGTCGTGGCGTCAGCCCGGATGAAGTCGGCGCCCGGCACGAGTTCGCGGGCCCTGCGGATCTGGACCTCACTGATGTCGACGCCCGTCACGCGGTGACCAGCTGTGATCAAGGACCGGGCCGCAGGGACACCGGTGCCGCACCCGATGTCCAGGACGGTGCCTGCCTCCGGCAGTCGGCCGAGCAACTCCTCGATCCACGGTCCGTACTTCGTCTCGCTGCCGAATGTCCGCTCATAGTGCTCCGAGAGCAGGTCGTACCCCCGCCGGACCACCTCTTTGGGATCTTCAACGTCCACGCGGCGCACGCTAAGGCCGCATCGCCGAGAACGCGACTCCTTTTCGGCTCAGGTCCGGCTGCCAGAGCTGACCTCACCGCATGATCAACCCCCGAAGAACCTCCGAAGTCGACCACTCAGCGGTCGGGGGCGGCGTCCTCGATGGCGGCGAGCAGGAGTGCGTGGACGGTGGCGGCCGCCTCCTGGGTGGCCGGGTCGGGGTCGGTGAGCTGCGGTGTGATCAGCTCGGCGGCCGCGGCGAGGAGCGGGACCGGCACGGTGGCCTTGCGCAGGTGGAGGAGCTGGGAGGCG
>NZ_JZWY01000996.1:0-1864 GCF_000966955.1 Streptomyces sp. NRRL S-495 | reverse complement strand
CCTCTCGTCGCCTTCCCGCCGGGTTCGGCCGTCCGAGGCCGAGCATCGCCTCGGCGACCGCGTCCGTCGCGTCATGGGGGATCCCGATGGCGGCGTGTTCGAGCACGAGGAGCCGTGCCCCGGGGATCTCGCGGGCCAGGGCCTCGCCGTTGCCGAGAGGGAAGAGCGGGTCGTGGCGGCCGTGGACGACGAGTGCGGGGAGGTCGATCGTCGGCAGGCGCTCGCGCCAGCGGGGCCTGCAGTCGAGCCGGGTGAACACGGTGCCCAGCTGGTTGGCCAACTGGACCGGGGCGCGGTACCGGGGTGCGGTCCCAGATGCGCGCGGCCTGCTCGCGCGCGGCGGCGGGGTCGTCGCCGCGGATGCCGGCGCCGGTGGCGGCGAACTCCGCGACCGCCGCACGGTCGGTCCAGTCGGGCATTGGGCGGGCGAACAATCGGCCCATGGTCGCCCGGTCGTGGTCGGGGAGGTCCTCGTCCGGCGGGCCGGGAGCGACCGGGCGGGTGCCGGCCAGGGTGAGGGCGGAGAACGCGTCGGGGTGGTCGAGGGCCGCGACCTGGGCGACCATCCCGCCGACGCCGGTCCCCGCGAGGTGCGCGGGTGCCCCGCCCAGCGCGCGGGCGAGGGCGGCGGCGTCGGCGGCGAGGTCGCGCAGGGTGTAGGCGGGCGCCTGCGGGTCCACCGTCGCCGACTCCCCGCTGTCGCGCAGGTCGTAGCGCACCACCCGGCGCCCGCCGGCGGCGAGGCGTTCGCAGAGCGCGTCGGGCCAGGAGAGCATGGTCGGCCCGCCCGCGAGCAGGACGAGCGGTGCGTCGTGGTCACCGAAGGACTCGATGCCCAGGACGGTGCCACGGACGGCGACGGTGGCCATCTCAGATCACCGGCCGTTGCCGTTGCCGTTGCCGTCGCGGCCGAGGCCGCGGTCCGGAGCGCTCATGTCGCCCGTCGCGGGGATGCCGTCGGTGCGGGCGTAGCGCAGGTACACGGTGCCCTCCGGACCGGCGGCCGGCGGTTCGAGGAGGGCGAGGTTCATGGGCACGGCGCCGCCGTTGAACACCTTCTTCCCGACGCCGAGCACGATCGGGTGCACCCACAGGTCGAGGCGGTCGAAGAGCCTCTCCCGCAGCAGTGTCTGCACCAGGTCCAGGCTGCCGACGACCTTCACGTTCTCGTGCCGGTCGCGGATCTCGCGCACGGCGGCGGCCAGGTCCGGGCCGAGCTGCGTGGAGCCGTCCCACGGGAGCTCCGGCTTGCCGCGGGAGGCCACGTACTTCGGGACGCGGTTGAACAGCTCGGCGATCTCGCCGTCCTTCTGGTGCGGCCAGTACGCGGCGAAGATGTCGTACGTCCGCCGGCCGAGCAGCAGGGCGTCCGTGCCCTCGTACGCGGCGAGGATCTGCGCCCCGGTGACCTCGTTCAGCAGGGGCGCCTGCCAGCCCCCGAACGGGAAGCCCGCCGGGTCCTCGTCCGGTCCGCCGGGTGCCTGCGCGACGAGGTCGAGGGTGGCGAACAGTTCGATCTGGACGATTCCCATGTCTCTACTCCCGGAGTGCGTGGTTGTTCCTTCGAGATGTAGACCGGCCGGGACCGGAAAACTCATCGCCACGCCGGTACCCGTTTTCCGTACCCGTCGGCCGGGGGCCGTCCGCGGTGGCCCCCGGCGCGCGGTCGCGGTGTCAGGCCGGGACCGGTGCGGCGCCGAACTGGCGGGCGAGATAGTCGAACCGGGTCCGGTGGAAGGCGGCGGCCAGCCGGGAGCCGGGGGCGATGAGGTCGAACGCGTGGTAGGCGCCGGGGTAGAGGTGGAGCTCGACCGGGACGCCCTGGGCGCGCAGCCGGGCCGCGTAGTCGAGGTCCTCGTCCCGG
>NZ_JZWY01000995.1:0-14901 GCF_000966955.1 Streptomyces sp. NRRL S-495 | reverse complement strand
CGCCGACGGTGATGAAGGTGGGTGGCAGGTCGGCGAGGTCGGCGGCGCGGGCGGGGGCCGCGTAAGGGCAGACGTCCTCGGTGCCGGCGCGGTCGCCCAGGATCGCCTGCCAGGCCAGCAGGTTGGTCGAGCGGTCCCAGATCCCGATGTCGGTGATCTCGTGGCTCGACGCGGTCCGGTTGCGGTCGTCGAGCATGGGATACGTCAGGGACTGGAACAGTGGTGCCACGCCGCCGCGGTCGCGGACCATCAGGGCCGTGGCCGCCGCGATCCCTCCGCCGCCGCTCTGGCCGGCGATGCCGATGCGGGTGCCGTCCAGGTCCAGGGCGTCCGCCTCCTGGCAGAGCCACTGGTAGGCGGTGAAGCCGTCCTCGGCGGCGCCGGGGGCGGGCGTCTCCGGGGCGAGCCGGTAGTCGACGGCGGCGATGGCGCAGCCGAGGCTCGCCGCCAGCTTGGTGAGCCACGGCTCGTCCTGGGCGGCGAAGCCGAGCACTTGGCCGCCACCGTGGAACCAGACCAGTACGGGCAGCGGTCCGGTCGCGGTGGTGGGGCGCAGCAGGCGGACCGGCACCTGCACCTCGTGGCCGTCCGGGCCGTCCGGGCCGCCCGCCTGGCCGGCTCGGCCCGTTCCGTTGGCTCGGCTCGCGAGGAGTTCCTCGACGGTGACCGAGGGGTCCGCCGGCGAGCTGTCGGCGGCGGATTCGGCCTGGGCGCGGAAGGCCGCGCGCGTGGTGGCCAGGTCGGTCAGGTCGAACGCGCCGTTCGGGGTCATGGGGACCGCGTCGAGGGCCAGGCCCAGCTCCTGGTCCATCAGCCGACGGGAATCGGGCCTGCGGGTTGCAGGGATGCAGGTGTCGGGCGTGCGCGAATCGGCCATGGTCGTGCCTGCTTTCGGGGAGCGAGGGTGCATCGGGGGAGACGGATCAGGCGCGGAACGAGTCGATGACGACGACACCGGTGGGCCCGTACGTCTCCAGGGACTCCAGGACCTCGCTCGCCTCGTGGAGGCCGACGGTGCGCGAGACGATCCGGCCGGGGCTGAGCCGGCCAGCGGCGATCATGTTCAGCATGGTGCCGAAGCGCTGGCCCTGCATGCCGAAGGCGCTCAGGAACTCCAGCTCCTTGACCATCATGACGTCGATCGGCAGGGCGACGTCGCCCTGTTCCGCGGCGGTGGTGTGCCCGAGCTGGAGGTGGCGGCCGCGGGTGCGCAGGGACAGCACCGAGTTGCGGCAGGCGGCGGCGATGCCCACGGCGTCGACCGACACATGGGCGCCGCCGCCGGTCAGGGTCTTCACGGCCTCGACGGGGTCGGTCGCGGCGGCGTTCACGGTGTGGACCGCGCCGAGCGCGCGGGCGGCGTCCAGCTTGTCGTCCGTGATGTCGATCGCGATGACGTTGGCGCCCGTCGCCGCGGCGATCTCCACCGTCGACAGCCCCGTGCCGCCCCCGGCGCCGTAGACCGCGACCCACTCGCCGCCGCGGACCCGCGCCTGGTCGACGACCCCGTGGAAGGCCGTCATGTAGCGGCAGGCCAGCGCGGCGACGTCGGTGAAGCCGACGCCCTCGGGCACCTCGACCAGGTTGACGTCGGCGAAGCGGACCATGACGTACTCGGCGAAGGCGCCCCAGTACGAGACCCCGGGCACCAGGGAGTCCACATGTTCGCAGACGTGCTGGTTGCCGCTGCGGCACAGCCCGCAGGAGCCCTCGCCGGGGTTCATCGGGAAGATCACGCGGGCGCCCTCCTGCCACCCCCGGACGTTGCGGCCGACCTCCACCACGGTGCCGGCGAACTCGTGTCCGAGCACGAACGGGGCCTGGACCCGCGGTCCGCCGGTCCAGAACTGCCCGGCCCACAGGGCCCAGTCGGTCCGGCAGATGCCGTTCGCCCCGACCCGCACGATCGCCCCGTCCGGCGGGCAGACGGGGTCGGGCACGTCCTGGAGGACGAGCGGGCGGTGGAGTTCCTCGATGACTGCGGCGCGCATGGCGCGGCCTCCTCGTGCTGCGGGGTGAAGACGCGTGGAGCGGGGAGCCGTCACGCGAAGTCCACCGGTTCAAGCGGTGGACCTGGAAGCTAGCCGCTTGTTCGGAACAATGTCAACCGCATAGAGTGGTGGACATGAAGGGTGAGCTGAAGGACGCAGCACCGGTCGGCGCGGGCGGTGCGGACACGGGCGGCACGGGCAGTGCGGGCGTTACGGACGGAACCCGGGAGGGGCGTCAGCGCGCCAAGGCCGACTTCCGCTTCGACGACGCGCGGCTGTGCTTCGCCTTCGCCGGCACCCTGGCCGACCGCGGCACCGGCACGCCCTTCGAACGGCTGGCCCGGCCCGAGGACTTGAGCCGCTGGTCGGTGGAGAGCGGCTGCACCACGGCCGCACCGCCCTGCACCGCGGCCGACCTGGAGCGGGCGCGACACCTCCGCGAGGCGGTCCACCGCACCGGTCGGGCCCTCGCGGAAGCTGTCCCGCCGGCCCTGGAGGACATCGCGCTCGTCAACCGCGCCGCCGCCGAGCCGCCCTCGACACCCGAACTCGCCCCCGACGCCACCACCGTGCGCTGGCGCGGCGACGGGATCGCGGCGGTACTGTCAATGGTCGCCAGGGACTTGATCGCACTCTGCGCCTCGGAGCACCGAGCCCACGTCCGCCTCTGCGGGAACCCCGACTGCGAAGTCCCCTTCGTCGACACCTCCCGCGCGAGCGCCCGCCGCTGGTGCTCGATGAAGACCTGCGGCGCCCTCGCCAAAAAGCGTGCCTACCGCGCGAGGAAGCAGACACCGGAGCGTTGAGGCGGCCCCGGCGCCCGGGTGGTTACCGGGCGGCGGTGCGGCTCTGCCCGATGTGGTACTCGACGGAACCGCACAGGCCGAGCGCGTCCTGCGGATCGTCGGCCCGGTGCCCGAACCGGCGGACGAGCACAACTGAGTCGAGGGTGACCTCTGCGCGGGCCAGCACGAACAGCAGGGTGAGCAGGGCGGCGCGGGCGTTGCCGTCGTCGAACGGGTGGAAGAAGCAGACATCGAGGTGGGCCCGGGCCGCCCTCGCGGCCAGGGAGAGCCGGCCGTCGGCCGCCTGCGCCAGGCAGGCGTCGAGCCGGGCGCGGGTGTCGGGGCCGATGCCGTAGCGCTCGTCGCCGCCCTTGGCGAAGGCGGGGAGGGTGCGCAGCCGCGGGGGTTCGGGAGTACCCAGGACGTGCTGCTGCCAGCCTCGCAGCAGCTCGAAGTCCAGGACCGCTCCGCGTGCCGCGTCGGCCCGCACCAGCTCCAGTGCGGCGAGCAGGCCGGCGCCGCGAGCGGGATCCACGACGGCGTCGAAGGAGCGGAAGTCCTCCGCGGCCCCGTCCCGGGCGGGAGTCACCGGTCCACCGTCGTCACTGCCGTCGCTCTCCGGCCACGGCACGCTGTCGCGCACTTCGATCCAGCGCTCCAGGTGGTCCGGGAGAGGGCCGGGGTCCGGCGGCGACCAGCGGGTGTCCTGCGGGCGCAACGGGCCGACCAGTTTCTCGGCGATGTCCTCCGCCAGGACGGTGTCCGGCGAGGTCCAGCTCTCGAATCGACCGCCGACCGCCTGCCGCACCAGCCGCGCGGCCGACTCGGGGGAGACACCCCAGTAGCCGAGGAACCAGCCCAGGACCTGCAGGCAGTGCCCGTACCAGCCGCTTTCGGCGCCCGTGCGATCGGCCACCCGCAGGATCAGGTTCCGGGCGGCGCGCTCCCACAGGATTCGGTCCGCCACCAGGGTCTCCGGATTCAGCGGGTAGGCCTCGAACCACTCGGCGAGGTCCTCCAGCCACTCGCGCCACTCGCACAGTGCCGCGACGACGTGGTCGACGGTCTCCTCCGGGGTGGTGATCGAGTGCGAGCCGCAGCACCAGCTTCCGACCGGCCCCCCGTCGACGTCCCCCTCGCCGACCGACCATCGCCACCCCGCCGCCCATCGGCCGTAGCGCTGCACCAGCACGTGCGTCATGGCATCGGACCACGGCTTGGCCACGTCCCAGGCCCAGTTGACCCGGGTCGGATCGAAATCGGGGTCCGGCCGGGAGGGTACCTGTCGTGCCGGGCCGAGGGAGCGGACCACGAGCGCCGCCGAGGCGGGATCGAAGGGGTGGTCGGCCGGGTCGACCTCGTCCCAGGTGAGGCCTGCGGGGTGAAATGTCTTCGACACCTGGCCAGGGTGCCACGGGGGCCGGGTGTATGCGCAACGGCGTTTCCGCCCGGGCGCCGACCGTCGTGCCGGCCGGCGCAGGCTGTCGCGGCCGGCCGGGTCGGGCCCGCCCGCAGCGTCACCACGAACATCATCACTGTCAGTAGAGGATGCGGCCCTGCAGCGCAGGCGGATCGAAGGGACCGGCCTGGCGGGAGAGGAAGGATCCGCTGGGGGTGCGGTCGTCATGGCGGCCCCAACTCCGAGGAGGAGGGAGATGGTTGTCGTGATTCTCTTCGTTCGCAAGGTCACCGTGGTGGAGAGGATGCGAGCGCGCGGGTCCTTGTCTGCATGGCCACGACACCCCACCGTGCGCAAACGGTTCCCCTTCCGCACGGATCGTCCGGTCCGCCCCGGGGGAGGTCGGTCCTGGGGCAGGATGATCACTATGACGACAACGACGGACACGACGGACGGCCTGACCTGGCTCGCGGAGCCGCAGTCGATCGCCTACGGCGGGTACAGCGTGGTCCTGGCCCGGGGCCTGGCGTCGGAGGAGTTGGTGGACCGGATCGCCGCGGCGGCCGGGCCCGCGGTCGTGGCCAGGCCGCTCGGCCCGTACACCGGCGAGGACTTGACGGAGGAGTACGAGCTGGAGTTCGCGAGCGACTCCGAGGACATCGCGCTGCGCCACGGGCGGATCGGCGACCTCGCCTTCGCCGTCGCGTACGGCTACTGGCAGGGCGAGTTGGCCGTCGGGCCGGCCGTGTCGCGCGACGGTGCCGAGGTGTTCCACCTGGAGTTCGAGGAGGCGAACGGCAAGCCCGTGCCGCCGTTCTTCTCCGCCTGGCGGGACGGCCGACCGCTGTGTTCCTTCAACCTGCACCTGGACGGCAGCTGGGGCTCGGCCGAGGTCGAGGGTGAGCCGGCGACCGCCGCCGCGGTGACGGCGGCCCTGGCCGAGGCGGGGCTGCCCGACCTGGGGCGCGGGCGGGACGACCTCCACCGCACCAGCCTGGGTGTGCTCGCCCGCTCCTTCGGGCTCGCCCTCCCGCGCGCCGCGGTGGTCGAGGGTGAACTGCCGGCGGTGCTGCTGGAGGTCGGCTGACCCGGCGCCGCGACGGGTGCCGGACGGGCAGTTCCGGAGCGCTGGAGGGGCAGAACGACGGGGGCGGACGGGGCAGAGCGGTAGGGCGGGCGGTGCCGGGAGACCCCGTCCGGCTGTGTCGAGGGGAAGCGTTCTCGCAGGTCGGGCGGGGTGGAGTCGGCTCCGGCGGGCCGGATCGGGAGTGCAGGGGCGTCGGGCGGGGCGGGGAGCGGGCCGCAGTACTGTCCGGCGGGGTTCCGACGGCGGTGCCGGGCGGCCCCGCTCATCCGTACTTCGTCCTCGGGGGATCTGCCATGTCGGCTCGCCGTACTCTGCTCGTTCCGGCCGCGCTCGTCGGCGTCCTCCTCGCCGTGAGCGGCTGCGGACCCGACGACCCGAGCGGCCCGGGACCGGCGCAGGCCGCGACCGGAACACCGGCGGTCGCGACACCGACCGGCGCCCCGGCCAGTTCCCCGACGAGTGCCCCGACCGCCGCGCCGGGTACCGCCGCACCGAAGACCACGACGCCGACGGTGCCCACGACGCCCGCGGCGGACGCGCCGCCGACCGGTGCGGCGGCCGCGCCCGCCGGCGGAGGTGCCGACGATTCCTACGCCTACACCCACCCCTGTGACACCAAGGACCTCACCATCCGGGTGACCGCCCGCCCCGAGGCGCCGAGCCAGCGGGTGATCGAGGTGCGCAACCAGGGCGCGCGCTCCTGCGGCCTGAGCTACTTCCCGCTGGTCAGCGTGGGCGACTCGCACGCCGCCGACCGCAGCAAGGACCTCAGGCCGCTGGTCCCGGGCGGGCTGGGCGGCCCGCCCGCGTACCCGGTCGGCGCCGGGCGGACGGCGTTCGCGGTGATCGACCTCAACCCCGGCGGCGGATCCGCCGCGACCGCGGCCGGGGTCGACGAGCTGAACGTGGTGGCCGACGGTGACCACATGCCGACCGGTGAGACCCGGAACTTCCCGCTCGGCCCCGGTGCGAAGGTCCGGGCGCCCAAGCTGGGCCTGTACCGGGCCACCGTCGCCGACGCGGTCGCGAGCGCCGCCACCGCGGACCAGCGGCAGTAGCGGCGTCGACCCGGCGCGTCGACCCGGCCGGCGTCGGCGCTGCCCGCGCTCAGCCGATCCGGAGGGCCTTGACGCCGGAGAGGAGCGGGACGAGCTGGAAATTGCCGTCCCCGGCACCGCAGGAGGGCTGGGTGTCGGGGGTGTTGGAGATGTTGGTTCCGGCCTTGAAGCGCCCGTCCCTGCTCGGGGCGAAGGTGGTGAAGTGGTCGCGGAAGCCCTCGTAGTAGTACATGCACTGGTGCAGGTTCAGGTACCGGCCGGCGGTCAGGTCCAGGGGCGTGGCGCTCGACAGCAACGGGATGGGGTGGTCCGTCCCTCCGCCGCCGCAGAAGGGGTCGGTGTCGCGGGTGTTGGAGACGTTGGTACCGGCGACGAACTTGACGTCGGTGGTCCCGACCGTCGTGGTGAGGTGGTCCTGGTCGTAGTCGCTCCAGAAGACGCACTGGTGCAGGTTGAGGTAGCGCCCGGTGGTCAGGTCGTAGCCCTCGGCGGCCGTGTAGACACTGGGCTCGTAGGTCCCGTCGCCCGGGCCGCACACGGCCGCGGGTACGGGGGTGTCGGAGATGTCCGTGCCGGCAGTGAACCGGCCGTCCCGGCTGGGGACGAGGGTGGTCATGAGGTCGAAGCTGGTCGGCAGGAACGGGCCGTGGTAGACGCACTGGTGCAGGTTCAGGTACCGGCCCGCCGGGGGCGGCGGGGCTGCGGCGGAGGCGGAGGTGGCGGCGGGAACGGGGCCGACCAGGGCGGCCACGGCCACGGCGGTGGCCGCGAGCGCGGCGGAGCGTGGGAGCACACGCATGGGGGACTCTCCTCGATGCGGTCGGTGCGGCGGCTCGGGACGAGCGACCGTCACGCACGAGGCTTCCCGCTGCCTCCGGAGGCCCCGGCCGTGGGACGGGAACTTCACCTGAACCGACCTTCTCGACGGCCCGGGCCGGGGCCCCGGCGCGTCCCGGGCCTGTCGTTCGTCCACGGGCCTATGGTGCTGGGTGCTCCCGCCCAGACTCTCCCGGAGGACACCGATGGCCGTTCCCGCGCTGGACCATTCGACGACCCGCTACTCCCTGCACCACGCCTACTGGATGGCGCGCGCGGCGGGCCTGGCGCCGCTGGACCGCGAGGCCATCGAGGAACAGGCGCGGGCGTGGGGCTTCGAGGAGGTCAGGCACTTCGAGTCCAAGCACGCCATGCCGTTCCCGATCGAGGACACCCAGGCCTACGTCATGGCCGGTGACCGCATGATCGTCGTCGGGTTCCGCGGTACCGAGGTGCTCAAGATCTACGACTGGCTCACCGACGTGAACACCCCGCCGGTCCCCGGCCCGGCGAACAAGGGCTTCGTGCACTACGGCTTCCACCAGGCACTGCAGTCCGTCTACCCCGGGATCCGCGACACCGTGAAGGAACTGCGCACCGGGAACCAAAGCGTCTGGTTCACCGGACACAGCCTCGGCGGCGCGCTCGCGATGCTGGCCGGCAGCAGGCTCTACTTCGAGGAGCCGCAGCTCCTGCCGGACGGCATCTACACCTTCGGCCAGCCCCGCACGTGCGAGCGCCTGCTCGCCGACGCTCACAACGCGGCCTTCCGGAAGCGCTGCTACCGCTTCGTCAACAACAACGACATCGTCCCCCACCTGCCGCCCGGACCGTTCTTCACCCACGTCGAGGCACTGCGCTACTTCGACGTGGACGGCCGCCTCCACGAGTCCATGCCGCTCGTGGCGGGGCTGAAGGACCGGGCCAAGGGACCACCATCTGCCCAACTACCTGACCGCGTTCGAGAAGAGCCTCGCCGCGTCCGGCTGAACGCCGCACGACACCTCCGCCTCGCCGCCGGGGCCCCGCCGTCACCCTCGCCACGGACCTCGTCGCCGTCGGTGTCCGGCGGGGGGCATCCTCGGGTGGCCGGGGCTTTCGGGTCAGGGCGGTTCATTTGATCAAGGCCCGGACAAGCCCACTCGTGAAAGCGCGAGGCCCTTCGGTTGAGCCCGGTTGAATGTGACTAGTCTGCGGCGGTTCGGCTGCCCGGAATGCTCACTCAGGCTCATCCGAGTGAGATAGTTTGCCAAGTCAGAGTCAAGGTTGTAACTGGTATCAGGCCAGGCTGCAGTGAGCCACTGCCCGTCATTCCATTGGTGATCGGAAATGTGAACTGGTCGAGCCCAGCGACCAAACGTGAATGGGTTAATTCTGGGACCGGAACCCACAGAAGTAAGTTCTTGGCGGCCGCATCCCATTCCCATTCTCCCTCATTGCTGGAGGTTCTCGCGAGAAATGCGAGAGGCCCCCACCACTTGCCTCTCGGTCGAGGATCCGACAGCTTGGCGTCGTCCCATTGAAGATCGAGTTGGGTCGTCCGAGGATCCCAGCTCGGAATGATCTGCACCGCTGCGCCTTGCATCATGACTTCCCCCTGGTGCGGCAGGAATCTTGAAATCTGTTGGCCGGGTCAGGTAATTCCATCGTGCATCCCATGGTGGTGCCCCGCTACCCGACGGTCGGTCGAAAGCATGATCGGACCTGAGCATTTCGATGGCGAAATCGGGTTCGGCAAGGCCGTGCCGTCGCGAACAGATGTTCGGGCACACGGTTCGGGCCCGTGCCCGTGCCCCCGCGCGGCGACCCGTCGGCTCCGCCGCCGGAGTGACACCGGATGCGGGATGCCGCCGTACCTGGCTTCCTTGAATGGGGCGGAAGGCCGTGGGCCCCCCGAACGGACGCCGAGCCGGTGGCGCCCGACGGCCGACGTCCGCCGCCCGACGCCAGACTGCGGAAGGTGAGTGCCGTGAACGCTGCTGACGACCGGAGGCCCGGCCAGGACGGTGCCGACCCGGTGGCGGAGCGGGAGCCGAGCGTGGGCGCGGAGCCGTCGCGGCGGCCGGAGGCCGCGCCCTACCACCATCCGGCGGCGGGTTGGGGTGCGGCACGGAGCGTGACGGAGTTCCTGGTCCGCGAGCGGACCCTGCTGGACGGCCCGCGGGCGATCCTGAAGATGAACCACGAGAACGGCGGCTTCGACTGCCCGGGCTGCGCCTGGCCGGACGACACCAAGGGCCTGCACCTGGACATCTGCGAGAACGGCATCAAGCACGTCACCTGGGAGATGACCCGCAAACGGGTCGGCCGGGAGTTCTTCGCCGCGCACACCGTCACCGAACTGTCGCGGTGGAGCGACTTCGCGCTGGAGGACCAGGGCCGCCTCACCGAGCCGATGGTGTACGACGAGGCCACGGACCGGTACGTGCCGATCGACTGGCAACAGGCCTTCGACCTGTTCGGCGAGAGCGTGCGCGCCCTGGCCGACCCGAACCAGGCCGCGTTCTACACCTCGGGGCGGCTCGGCAACGAGGCCACCTTCCTGTACCAATTGATGGCCCGCGAGCTCGGCACCAACAACCTCCCCGACTGCTCGAACATGTGCCACGAGGCATCCGGGCGCGCCCTGCAGGCCGCGCTCGGCACCGGGAAGGGCACCGCCGACCTCAAGGACTGGGAGATGGCGGACGCGTTGTTCATCCTCGGTGTCAACGCGGCGTCCAACGCGCCCCGGATGCTCACCGCGCTGGCCGACGCGACCCGGCGCGGCGCGCGGATCGTGCACGTCAACCCGCTGGTCGAGGCCGCCGCGACCCGCACCATCGTGCCGCACGAGTTCCTCGACATGGCCCTGTTCAAGGCGACGAGCACCAGCACCCTCAACCTCCAGGTCCGCATCGGCGGCGACATGGCCCTGCTGCGCGGCATCGCCAAGGCCCTCCTGGAGCAGTCCGCGCAGGACCCGAAGGCGCTGGACGCGCAGTTCGTCGAACGGCACACCACCGGCTTCGCCGCCTACCGCGACCTGTGCGAGCAAACTCCCTGGGAGGAACTGGAACGGCAGAGCGGCCTCAGCCGCGAGCAGATCCTGCACGCCGCCCGGATCTACCGGGAGGCGGACCGGTCGATCTTCTCCTGGTGCCTCGGCGTCACCCAGCACGAGCACGGCGTCGACGCGATCCGGGAGATCGTCAACGTCCTGCTGCTCCGGGGCAACATCGGCCGCGAGGGCGCCGGCCCGTCCCCGGTGCGCGGGCACTCCAACGTCCAGGGCAACCGCACCTGCGGCATCGACCACCGGCCCGCACCCGACTTCCTGGACCGCCTCTCCGCCGTCTGCGGAATCGACGCGCCGCGCGAGCACGGCAAGGACACGGTCGCGACCATCGGGGCGATGGCCCGCGGCGAGGTGAAGGTCTTCGTCGGCATGGGCGGCAACTTCGCCCTCGCCGCACCCGACACCGACTACACCTACCGCGCGCTGCGCCGCTGCGAGCTGACGGTCCACGTGTCCACCAAGCTGAACCGCAGCCACCTGGTGCACGGACGGCGGGCGCTGATCCTGCCGTGCCTGGGCCGCACCGAGCAGGATCACCAGCGCGGCGGCCTCCAGGCCACCTCGGTGGAGGATTCCATGAGCATGGTCCACCTGTCCGTCGGGATGAAGAAGAAGCCGGCCTCCCGCCACCTGCTCTCCGAGCCGGCCGTCATCGCCGGCCTCGCCCGGGCCGCGCTGCCGGACAGCGCCACCCCGTGGGAGTGGTACGTGGAGGACTACGACCGGATCCGCGACACCATGGCCGAGGTCCTGGACGGCTTCGAGGACTTCAACCGGCGGGTGCGGCTTCCGCTCGGCTTCCGGATCAAGCAGCCCGCCCGCGAACTCGTCTTCCTCACCCCGTCCGGCCGCGCCGAGTTCTCCGCCGCCCCGCTGCCCGACGTCGTGCCCGCGCCGGGCACGCTGGTGCTCGGCACCATGCGCTCGCACGACCAGTGGAACACCACCATCTACTCCGACAACGACCGCTACCGCGGCGTCAAGAATCTGCGCACGCTCATCTTCATGAACCCGGACGACATGCGGGCACGCCACCTCGCCGAGTTCGACCCCGTCGACATCACCGCCACCGCCCGGGACGGCTCCACCCGCTCCCTGTACGGCTACCTCGCCGTTCCCCACGACCTGCCCCGCGGCTGCGCGGCCGGCTACATGCCGGAGATGAACGTGCTGTGCGCGATCGGCGACTACTCCACCCAGAGCGACCAGCCGATCATGAAGCACCTCAACGTCACGGTGGCCCCCGCCGCCGAGGGGACCGCCCGGGAGACCACCCGCCCGGAGTGACGCGGAGCCGGGGCACGGTCTCGGTCTCCGGTGCAGGGGGCGACCCCGAGTCAGCAGCCCGCACCCGCCCGACCGTCACCTCGGCCGGGCGTGATGGCTTCGATTGGGGTCACGCTGTGTCACGAGTGCCCTGCCGGGCGCTCGTGGTCGGCGTACGGCCGACCCGTGCTCGGCCGCGTCGTAGGTTCGCGCCGTCAGGGGGCGGGCATGGCCTGTCCGCCCGGCCGATGGGGGGTCACGCGGCCGCGAGAGCCAGGTCGCGCTGGTCGTCGATGAGGGCGATGTTGCCGACCGACTGGTCGTCAACCTCAACGTCGGCAATGTCCACACCTTCACCGTCATGGGCGATGGCGGGTCCGACATCATCGCTCACAACAGCAGTGAGGTCGTCTGCCCGATCCACGGTCCGCAAAAGCGGCCCTGGCAGCTCTCGTCCAGCAGGAACGGGAAGACCGAGAAGCAGGGCGGTCACACGTACATCGAGCAGCCGAAGGACCGCAAGGGCAACGTCCAATGGTGGTTGCGCGACACTGCGAACCACGCGAGCATCGCCTTCGCAGTGGTCGAGGTGGCGGCGAGGGCCATGTCTTCGCCGCCGCCTCTCGTATTCGAGTATTGGAAGGATGTCCGAATTGAGTTGTTCGGAGCTGGTGGACATCATTAGGGAAACGGCCGAGGTCGGTGTCTGGCGTGGCACCGGAAACCTTGATGAGGAGGCACTGGAGAACATCGAGTATTTTCCCGACCTGGTTGACGATGCCGAGGATGCCGACTCGGCTGAGCTGGCTGCTGCACTGGCGGGCACTATGGAGACTTGGTTGCAGGATGCCGCGTCCGACGGCACGGGAAGGCCTGGTGTCGTCTATGTGTGGTACGACGACCAGGCGGGGCAGTTGCGCATGTCGTTCGTTTCCGCCGGGCGCGACGATATTCCATTCCGGGCATCGCTGCTGTTCGTCGACCGTGTGCAGGATGTCGTGGACGAATTCCTTGCGCGCGAATACCGCGGTCTCAGTGACCAATTGAAGATCTTCGCCCTTGAAGTGGCGGGAGCGGTCTGACGCCGACGAAGCGGAACGGAAGCGTCGGTAGACGGCAGACGACAGCGTGCCGGTTGAGGAAGTGGCGTACCCGTGCGTCCTGTTCGACGAGGAAGAAGCGACGGGATCCGAAGGCGTAAGGGCCCTCGCAGGCCGGGATGCGGATTGGCAGGAGGAGCGCAGTGGCGCATCATCGCGGCATGATCTCTTGGATTCGCCGTCGGCGTCGTGACAAGCAACGGGACCGGGAAGCTTCGTGGATGGAGGAGCGGGTGATGCTGACGGCGGACTCCGAATGCCTGACCGTGGTCTTCGAGCCGATGGGGGCGGTCTACGAGATCCAGCCGGGGGAGGATCTGGTCATCGTGTTCGAGGGGCCGGCGACCCATCCCGGTGGTGTGGAGTATCGAGCGGACTATGTATCGGTCGCGCCAGGTCTTGTGGGGCGCATGAGCGCGTTCGACTCGGCGGGGGGCGAGATCGACCTCGAAACCGGGGTGCCGCTCTGAAGCGGGGTCCGGTCAGGTGCGACGGGTGACGGCGACGCCCGCCAGGCACAGGGCGCCGCCGGCCAGGGTCAGCAGGGCGGGGGTTTCGCCGAGGAGGAGCCAGGCCATGGCGACGACGAGGGCGGGGACGGAGTAGGTGGTGGCGCCCATGCGGGCGGCGGTGGTGCGGGAGAGGGCGTAGGCCCAGGTGGTGAAGGCCAGGGCGGTCGGGAACAGGCCGAGGTAGAGCACGTTGAGGGTCGCGGACGCAGGTGCGGCGGACAGGTCGGACACCAGTTGGGGGGCGAAGGGCAGGCAGGCGATCGCGCCGATCAGGCAGCCGAAGGTCGTCACCTGGAGGGCGCTGGCGTGTCGCAGGGCGGGCTTCTGGCTCACCACGCCAGCCGCGTAGGCCACGGCCGCGAGCAGGCACAGGCCGATGCCGGTCACCGAACTGCCGTCGCCGCCCGACATGGAGAGGCCGACGACGACCACACCGGTCAGGGAGACGGCCATGCCGGCGAGCAGCTTGGACGGGAGGCCCTCGCGCAGCAGCCAGCCGCCCAGCAGGGCGATCAGGATGGGGCCGATGCCGATCAGCATCGCGGCCGTGCCTGCCTCGACCTCCTTCTCGCCCCAGTTCAGGGCGACCATGTAGAGGCCGAACCAGAGCACGCCGGAGACGGCGATGCCCGGCCAGGCGGCGCGCGGGGGCAGGCCCTCCCGGCGGTAGGCCAGCAGGCCGAGCAGGGCGACCGTTCCCACCAGCAGGCGGCCGAGCGCCAGGGATCCGGGCCCGAAGTGCTCGTTCGCGCTCCGGATCGCCACGAAGGCGGATGCCCACAGGACCACCGTCGTCGAGGCCGCTGCCAGTGCCTTGCTGTCCCTCGGGGCCACGCCCGCCGCTGAGATGCTCATGCGGGAGAACCTATGGTGTCGAGGTTTCGGTCCGCATCGAAATAACGCCCTCAGCCGGCTCCGCCGCCGAGGACGACGTCGGCGATCAGGCGCGCCACCACCTCCGGCTGCTCCAGCATCACCATGTGCCCGCTGTCGGGGACCTCCACCAGGGTGGCGGAGGGGCAGGCTTCGAGCGCGGCGCGCTCGGTGTCGGTGAGCCCCACCTCGTCCCGGTCGCCGCGCACCACCCAGGCGCGGGCGCCGGACTCGCACAGCCGGGGTACCAGTTGGCCGTGGCGGTCCAGGTAGGCGAAGTACTCGGCGATGGCGCGGTTGCAGAACGACGGGGAGTTCCGCTTCAGATCGGCGACCAGCTCCGCCCGGCGCGGTTCCGGGAAACCCTCGGCCAGGATCTTCGGCGTCAGCCACAGCATGACCGGCCAGACCAGGGCGCCGAGCCCCGGGACCCGCCCGAGTGCCGAGGCGACCGCGAGCGCCGTGGACTCGTCCGGTCTTGAGAACGTGGGGGAGAGCAGCACCACCGGTCCGGAGAAGTGTCCGCCGGCCACCATCTCCAGGGCGATGTTGGCGCCGATGCTGTGGCCGACCACGGTCGTGCAGCCGTGTTCGGCCGCGAAGGTGCCGGTGATCGCCGCATAGTTCTCGATCGACACGTCCACGGGCGCGATCGTGCCGGCGTGGCCGGGGACGGTCGCCGCGATCAGGCGGATCGGTGCGTCGGCGAGTGCGGAGGCCGCCGTCATGTCGGCGAAGAAGGTCGTGCCGCACATCCCGCCGGGCAGGAGCAGTACCCGGTGCGGGGCGTCGGGCGGACCGGACTCCCGGACGTCCCAGGCGTGGAACTGCGCGGCACCGACCATGGTTCGACCCTCCGGGCTCGTACGACGACCCGCATTGTCGCGTGCCGTGCCGCAACGGTCGGTGACCTTGGGCCGGGCGTGGCATGTCGGCCAGTGCGAGGGCGGGCGGTG
>NZ_JZWY01000994.1:0-4034 GCF_000966955.1 Streptomyces sp. NRRL S-495 | reverse complement strand
TGCGAGGGCGGGCGGTGCGAGGGCGGCCGGTGCGAGGGCGGGCGGGAAATTCGGTTGCGCCGATCTTGGAAGTCGCTAAGCTCTGATTCGTTCTCGCCGCGGGGCTTCCGTGGCGTGGGGACTGACGTGGAGAAGCAGAGGAGGTGCGTTTCGATGGTCGCCGCCGTGTCGCGGCGCGCCTTGGTGTGCGCGCCATACGCCTCTTCCTCTCGTCTTTCGCCCACCGGCTGACGACGCCTCGCAACTGGCGCATCGGTGGGCTGTTCCCCAGGAGCCACCACAGTGCGTGAGCGCTTTTCCAGCACCGACACCGATTCCTTCTCCCGTATTCGCGCCAAGGGCGCACCCCGTCGCGGCCGCCGGTCCGAGCGGTTCGACGACAACGAGCCCGAGGTCGTGTTCCGGTTCGACGACCACGGGGCCTACGCCGTCGCCAGTGACGAGTACGCCGACTTCGACGGCGAGTACGAGAGCCACGACGGCGAGTACGAGAACTACGACGACAGCTACGACAGCTACGACGACAACCCCGACGGCGGCCCGGCCGGGGGCGACCGCTGGTCGACGTGGGACCAGTCCACCCCCACTGAGAAGGGGCCCGAGCCGCGCCCTGCCTGGGTGGTGACCGAGCTCGCGGCCGTGGACACCGAACTCGGGCTGGTGAAGACCGGCAAGGAGGCGGACGTGTTCCTTCTGGAGCGCGGTGTGCCGGGCACGGACCGCCGCACGCTGATGGCGGCCAAGCGCTACCGCGACTCCCAGCACCGGATGTTCCATCGGGACTCCGGGTACCTGGAGGGGCGCCGGCACAAGGAGTCCCGGATCGCCCGGGCGATGGCCAAGCGCACCGCGTTCGGCAAGGAGGCCATCGCCGCGCAGTGGGCCGGTGCCGAGTTCACCGCGCTGTGCCGGCTGTGGTCGGCCGGGGTGGCCGTTCCCTACCCGGTGCAGATCACGGGCACGGAGATCCTGATGGAGTTCGTCGGCGACGAGAGCGGCATCGCCGCGCCCCGGCTCGCGCAGCTGAGGGCGGAGGAGGTGGACGTCGAGGACCTGTGGGAGCAGCTGGGCCGGAGCCTGTCGCTGCTGGCCGGTGACGGGTACGCGCACGGCGACCTGTCGGCGTACAACATCCTGGTCCACGAAGGGCGGCTGGTGATCATCGATGTGCCGCAGATCGTGGACGTCGTCGCGAATCCGCGCGGGCGCTCGTTCCTGGAGCGGGACGTGCGCAACGTCGGCGCCTGGTTCGTCTCCCGGGGGCTGCCGGAGCACCGCGTCGGCGAACTCGTCGGGGTGCTGGAGTTCGACGCGCGACTGGGGTGACGAGGGTCGGTCGGGCGGCGGGGTGCGACCCCGCCGCCCGACCGGACACGACCGGACACGATCCGATGCGGCCGGCCCCCGCCGTCAGGCCTCGCGCTTCCAGAGCCCCCGCTCGGCGAGGATCGGCAGCACGTTCTCCCCGACCCAGTACGCCTCCTCCAGGTGCGGGGCGCCGGAGAGGATGAACTCGTCCACGCCCAGCCGGTGGTACTCCTCGATCCGGTCCGCCACCTCGCGGTGGTCGCCGACGAGGGCGGTGCCCGCGCCGCCGCGCACCAGGCCGATCCCGGCCCACAGGTTGGGGGAGACCTCCAGCCGGTCGGTCGAGCCGCCGTGCAGCAGGCGCATCCGCCGCTGCCCCTCGGACTCGCTGCGGGCCAGCGCTGCCTGGGTCTCGGCGATCCGCGCCGGGTCCATACCGGCGAGCAGGCGGCCGGCCTCCGCCCACGCCGCCTGCGCGCTGTCGCGGGTGATGACGTGCAGCCGGATGCCGAACCGCGGTGCGCGGCCGTGCCGGGCGGCGAGCTCGCGGACGTGCCGGATCTTCTCGGCGACCATGGCGGGCGGCTCGCCCCAGGTGAGGTAGACATCGGCGTGCCGGGCGGCGACCTCGGCGGCCTCCGGCGAGGAGCCGCCGAAGTACACCTCGGGCACCGGATCCGGCAGCCGGGTCAGCCGGGCGGCCTCCACCCGGAGGTGGGTGCCGCGGTGGTCGACCTGTTCGCCGCGCCAGAGCCGGCCGGTGATGGACAGGAACTCCCCGGTGCGGGCGTAGCGGCCCGCCTTGTCGAGGAAGTCCCCGTACGCGCGCTGCTCGGCGGACTCGCCGCCGGTGACGACGTTGAGCAGCAGCCGGCCGCCCGACTGGTTCTGGTAGCTGGTGGCCATCTGGGCGGCCAGCGTCGGGCTGAGCTGACCGGGCCGGAAGGCCACCAGGTACTTCAGCCGCTCGGTCTCCCGGGTGAGCATCGCGGTGGTGAGCCAGGCGTCCTCGCACCAGGCGCCGGTCGGCGTCAGCGCCCCGGTGAAGCCGAGCTGTTCCGCGCTGCGCGCGATCTGGCCGAGGTAGGCGATGCTCGGCGGCCGGTCGGTGCCGGCGGTGCCGGGTGTCGAGCCGTGGCCGCCGCCGACGACGTGCCGGCTGTCCCCGGTGGTCGGCAGGAACCAGTGGGCGGTCAGCGCCATGGCGGCTCAGCCCTCCCGCACCGGGACGAACCCGCCGTAGCCGCCGTCGTGGTGGACCAGCGGCGGGCCGTCGGTGGTGTCGACGGCCAGTACCTCGCCGACGACCAGCAGGTGGTCGCCGACCGGCTGGAGCAGGAACGGGCGGGCCGTGAGCCGGGCGGCGGCGCCCGCGAGGACGGGCGTGCCGTACGGGCCGGTGTGCCAGTCCGTACCGGCGAAGCGGTCGATCCCGCTGCGGGCGAAGCGGTTCGCCAGCTCCCGCTGGTCGTCGCGCAGGATGTGCACGGTGAAGGCCTCGGCCTCCCGTACCGCGGGCGCGGCCGAGGCGGTGGCCGACAGGTAGAAGGACACCAGGGCGGGGTCCAGGCTGACCGAGGTGAACGAGGTGGCGGTGAAGCCGGCGGGGCCGCCGGGCCCGGCCGCGGTGATCACCGTGACGCCGGCCGCGTGCCGGCGCAGGGCGCTGCGGAGCAGGTCGGCGCCGTGGGCTCCGGCGAGCGCGGACGGCTGGGCGAGGACAGGCGGTTCGGCGAGGGCAGGCGGTACAGCGAGGACGGGACGTTCGTCGAGGGTGGTCATGCGGGGTCTCCTTCCGGGGCACGCGGGTGGGGGGTGCGTCCGCCCGCGTCGGTGGTGACGATCTGGGCGGGCAGGTGCGGGCCGCCCCGCAGGCGTTCCAGCCACTGGACGACGGCGGCGGCGACGCTGCGGTGGGCGGCGTCGTTGAGCGCGTCGTGCCGGCCGTCGGCGACCAGGACGAGGTCGGCGGCGAGTCGCCCGGCGAAGCGCCGTGCGGTGGCGGGCGGCGACACCGGGTCGGCGGACCCGTGCACCACGAGGACCGGCAGTTCAAGGACCGGCACCCCGTCGGCGGGGCCTTCGGAGGCCGCGTCCTCGGCCGCCCGGGCGAGGTCGGCGGGGACGTCCTCGGCGAGCGCGCCGGGCCGGAAGTCCGGGTCGGCGGCCAGCAGGCCCCGGTGTGCCGGGCAGGACGTCCGGGCGCCGAGCTCGTCCGTCCAGCCGTCGGCGGTGTCCGGAGTTCCGGGCGCGGAAGCGGCCGTGGGCAGGCCGACGAGCAGCAGCCCGTCGGGGGCGGCCTGCCGGGTGGCGGCCAGCGCGAGCAGGGCGCCGGTGTCCGAGCCGGCCAGCACCACGGGCGTGCCGGGCGTCGCGACGGCGCGGGCCTCGGCGACCTGACCGGCCAGGTCCGGCAGGGCGGACCTCGCGGCGGGCACTGCCGGGACGACCACGCGGTAGCCGTCGAAGGCCAGCCGCCGGCCGAAGCGGGCGTACACACCCGGGTGCTCGCCCCGGCCGGGCAGCAGCAGGACGGTGCCGCGCACGGTGACGTCGGCGGCGGGCTCCCAGGTGACTGGGACAGGCCCGGCGGCGGTGACGGAGGTGGTCATCGGGCCGCACCGGACACCGCGACGGCGGCCTGTGCGGTCTGCTGCACCTGCGCCTCCCCAGCAGCCTCGGCAGCCTCGGCCTCCCGGGCCGCCCGGGCGTCGCGGCGGGGGGCC
>NZ_JZWY01000993.1:0-1732 GCF_000966955.1 Streptomyces sp. NRRL S-495 | reverse complement strand
GGCGACCTCCTGGCGCACCAGCGGGATGAGCTCCTTGCCGTAATCGAGGGCGTCGTCCAGCGGGTCGTAACCGCGGATCAGCAGCGTGGTGGCGCCGAGGTCGACGTAGTCCAGCAGGGCCTGGGCGACCGTCTCCGGAGTGCCGACCAGGGCGGTCGAGTTCCCGGCGGCGCCGGTCGCCGCGGCCGGGGCCGTCCACAGCGCGCGGTCGTGCCGGTCGCCCTTGGCGGCGGCGGCCAGCAGGCGCTGGGAGCCGACGTTCTGCGGTGCGGCCCCGGGACCGGTCGGCAGGATCCGGCGGCGTCCGCCGAAGACGTCGTCGCGCTCCTTGATGGTGGCCAGGATGCGGTGGGCGCGGTCCCACGCCTCCTCCTCGGTGCGGCCGAGGATCGGACGGAAGGACACGCTGATGCCCTGGACGTCGGTGCGCCCGGCGGCGGTGGCGGCGGCCCGGACGGAGGCGATCTGCTGGGCGGTCTCGGCCAGCGGCTCGCCCCACAGCGCGAAGGTGTCGGCGTGCTTGCCGCCGACCCGGTAGGCGGCCTCGGAGGAGCCGCCGAAGAACAGCGGGATGCGCGGCCGCTGGACGGGCAGCACCTCGGACTTGAAGTCGGCGAGGCGGTAGTACGGGCCCTCGTGGTCGAACGGCTCCTCGGCGGTCCAGGCCTTGGTGAGCACGGTCAGGTAGTCGTCGGTACGGGCGTAGCGCTCGTCCTTGGTGAGGTAGTCGCCGTCGCGTCGCTGCTCGGCGTCGTGGCCGCCGGTGATGATGTGGACGGCGACCCGGCCGCCGGAGAACTGGTCCAGGGTCGCGAAGGTGCGGGCGGCGACGGTGGGTGCGATGAAGCCGGGGCGGTGCGCGATCAGCAGGCCCAGCCGCTCGGTGTTCGCGGCGGCGAACGCGGCGACCTGGTTGGGGTCGGGGCTGGCCGAGGAGTGGGCGATCAGGATGCGGTCGAAGCCGGCCTCCTCGTGCGCCCGGGCGAACCGGCGGGTGTAGTCGGGGTCGACCACCGGGCCGTGCGCGGGGCGGGTCTCGGAGACGTCGTGGGTGGAGATCATGCCGATGAACTCGACGGGCATGGTGGTCTGCCTTTCTTGGCAAGGGTCTTGGCGCGGGGGATCGGGAGGAGGAGGGGAAGGAGGGGAAGGAGAGGGAGGAGAGGGAGGAGAGGGAGGAGAGGGAGGAGAGGGAGGAAGGAGTCGGTCAGCCGACTGTCGGGCGGCGGTGCAGGGCGGCCCGGCCCCGGGCGAGCAGGACGGTGTCGTCCTGCGGGGTGTGCACCCGGGCGCACAGCACGTCGCGCAGGTGCCGCTGGAGCGGGTGGTGCCGGGTCAGGCCGTGGTTGCCGACCAGGGCGACGGCCCGCTGGACGGAGTCCACGGCGGCGCGGGTGCCGAGCAGCTTCGCCCCGGGTGCCTCCTCGACGGCCGACGGCTCGCCTGCGTCGACGGCGGCAGCCAGTGCGGCCACCAGCCGCTCGGCGCCGCCGAGTTCGACGTCGATCAGGCCGAGTTCGCTCTGGAAGCGGGGCAGGCTGGCCAGGGGCGCGCCCAGGGCGCTCGGGGTCCGCTCGTGCAGGAAGGCGGTGAGCCAGGACTGCGCCGCACGGGCGACGCCCAGGTAGAGGGCGGCCAGACCGAGCGAGTTCCAGGCGGCGCCGACCGGGTCCCGGCCGCCCTCCGGGGAGGGGGCGGCGAGCCGGGCGGTGTGGTCGAGCGGGACCCGTAC
>NZ_JZWY01000984.1:0-1805 GCF_000966955.1 Streptomyces sp. NRRL S-495 | reverse complement strand
CCGCTGCCCCTCCCGCGCCGGCCGACCCTCCGGCCGACCTGCCGTCCGCCCCCGCCGCCCCTTCCGTCCCCGCCACCCCTTCCGCCCCCGCGCGGGTACGCGTCGGCCGCCTGCTGCGCGAGGCGGCCGCCCGCAGTCCCCTCTGGGACGGTGACCTCGACCGCCCGAGCACGATCGTCCCGGGCGCGTCCGCCGCCTTCCCCTACCTGGTCGTCGACTGGCGGACCGAGCTGCTCCGCGGTGACGTCACGAGTCCCGGGCGGCTGCGCGAGTACGCCGACCTGCCGTTCGTGGCGGAGCGGGGGGCGGGCCGCTGGCGCACCGTCACCGTCTCGCGCCCGGACCACCGGCCCACCCCGCCGGCCGGCCACCTCTTCCGGACCGCGCTGTCGGCCGCGCTCGTCCTGCACAGCAGCTTCAACCGGGCCGTACTGCTGGAGTACGCCCCCGGCGGCACCTTCCCCGAGGACGGCCCACTGGCCGCCGCCGGCTGCGAGGTCCGCACCAGCGCCGACCTCACCGCGCAGATCGACCCCGACCTGCTGCACGCCTACCTGGAGCTGTTCGCCGAGCGCGGCCCGCTGCCCGCCCGCCCCGGGGCGGCCGAGCACCTGGCCGAGCGGCTCGCCCTGACACCGGCCGAGGCGGGCGCCCTGCTCGCCGTCCGCACCCTCCACCGGGACCACGAGAGCGCCGCCGAGAAGGAGGTCACCCGACGGATCGGCTCCGACGCCGTCCGGGAGTTCCGCACCCGGCTGGTGCCCGCCGAGCCGGAGCGCCTGTGGACGCACGGGCCGGACGTGGAGCGCGCGGTGGCCTGGTGGCACGAGCGCTACGGCGCGCCGCCGGTCGACGCCGACCTGCTGGCCCTGGCGCGGCGCGAGATCCGCTTCCCCACCGGCGAATGGGCACCGACCGGCCCCGGACCGGCCGCCGACCCCGTCCCGCCGGGCCTGCGCAGGCGCTGCCGCCACCCGGAGGCCCTGCTCGCCGCCGCCCTCGCGACGGACGGCGATCCCGACTTCGCACCCGCGCCGTACGCTTCGCCGTACGCGATGGCCTGGCTCGCCTACCGCACGCCCGCCAGCCACCCGCTGCGCCCGGCACTCGCTGCGGCCGCACTGCGCGTCACCTCCGACCTCACCGCCGACCTCGCCTCCGACCTCGCCGCCGAGTCGGAGGACGCCCGAGCAGCATGGCGGGTCTTCTCCGTCGACCGCCGGACCGCCACCGGCAGGCCGTCACCCCCACCGGCCGACCTGCCCGGCGTGGAGGTGGTGGACGAACCGGCCACGGGCCAGTGGCACGTCCGGGTGCGCCCCGGCCTGCTCACGGGCGCCGACGACCCGGTCCTGGACGCGCTCGACGACTACTACGACCGATTGAAGCCCTCGCAGGCCCGGCCGGCCGGCTCCGGCCTGCCCGCCCTCGCGGACCTGCGCATCCTGCTGTCCGGCGACCTGGCGGCGCTCGGCCACCACCTCGCCGCCGACGCCCACCGCACCCCCGGCTGGGAACAGGACCCGCGCCGCAGCGCCCCGGACGTGGTCGCCGCCTGCGCGAACGCCCTCGACCTGCCCACGGACGCCGCCGCGCTGTACCTGATGCTGCTCGCCCTGCCCGACCCCACCGACCGCCAGGTCCGGCAGTGGACGGGCTGGACCTCGGCCACGCTGAAGGCCGCCCAGCAGCGGCTGTGCGCGACCGGCCTGCTGGTCACCGCCCGCCGACCCCGCGCCGGCCGCACCCTCTTCCTCCCCGGCCCCTGGCTGGACCTGAAAGCCCCCCGACTCCCGGTCGAGGCC
>NZ_JZWY01000983.1:0-7861 GCF_000966955.1 Streptomyces sp. NRRL S-495 | reverse complement strand
CCCGCGACGGCGCCCACCTGGCCCACCGTCCGGCCGAGGACCAGCCGACGGCACCGATGCGGGCCTGGGACGACCGCCGGGTGCGGCACACCGTCCGCGGCGAGGACGTCGACCTCGACGGCCGCACGGTCACCGTCTCCCGGGTGCTGTTCGACTCCGGCCAGCTCGGTCTGGAGCTCACCCTCCCCGTCCAGGTGTCCACCGAGGGCGGCCTGACCCGCCGGGAGCAGCTGGCCGCCCAGGGCGAACTCCAGCGCCGGGTGGACGCCTACGTCCGCGAACGGGTACGGGACACCGCCGACCCGGACGGCATGCCGGAGATGCTGGTCGCCGTCCGCCTCGACTTCGCCGACGAGTACCGGGACCCCTACGCCCGGGTGATCCTCGACCGCGACTCGCTGCCCGACCCGGAGGACCTGGCGCTGGTCGACACCGCCGAGAACCTCCAGCACCTCCTCGGCCCGCTGGCCCACTGGGACGGCGCGGACGTGTTCCACGAGACGGCCGTCCGGCTGGAGGAGGAGGCACCCACCCGGGTCGACCTCCTCACGGACCTGCACACCGTCGGGGGCACCCCCCACGTCCCCGCCGACCTGCGCGAACCCGGCCCGCTGCGGCCGGGCGAGCAGCGGCCCGCCGTGACCGCCGGCACCGACGAGGCCGCCCAGCGGGCCGTGGGCGCCATGGACTTCCGGTTCACCCGGACCGCGGTCGACTTCGACCCGCGCACCCTCCCCGCCGACCAGAGCCTGCCCCGCGAGTGGACCGCCCGCGACGCGCGCTGGGCCGTCACCCAGCTCGTCGACCGGGCCGGGGTCCGCCCGACCGAGAGCAGCGTCGTCCTCGACGAATTCCGCGGCGTCCTGCTGGAGATCGACATCGTGGACGGCCGGATCACCGGCTACCGCGGCATCGGCGACCAGCGGGACCTCCCGCAGCTGCACGTCCCCCCGCAGACCCGCCCCGCCGGTCCGGCCCATGCCCCCGTCCTGCTCACGCCCGGCGCCGACGGCCCGGTGCTGGAGGCCCCCGACCCGGTCGGGCTGCTGCGGACGGTCGTCGACGCGCACCCCGACGGCCTCCGCGAGTTGTTCGGGTCGCCCGAGGGCGTCCCGTCGGCGGAGTTGCACCGGTTGATGATGGCGGAGGTGGCCGAGTACCTCCAGCGGACCCGGCCCGAGGACCTCCCGCGCGACGTGGTGGCCGGCTTCCGTCCGGACCTGGAGCCGGACTCCGGGGCCGCGAACGCTCTGCGCGGCCTGCGGCACGGACTGCTGGACTGGGACCCCGTGCGCGACGGCGACGGCGGACTCGGCGGGGCGCTCGCCCCGCTGCTGGCGCACACCTTCCGGGTGCGGATGGTCGTGGTCGACGAGGCCGGGGCGGTCGTCGCCGGGTTCGGTCCGCACGACACCGCCACCCAGGTCGTCCTCCGCGACGACACCCCGGCGGCCACCCCGGTGCGGGAGACCGTGGCCCCGCCGCTCACCGACCAGGTGGCCCCGACGCCGCCCGCCCACCTCGACGGCCCGGCTCGGCGGGCGACCGTGGTCGGGGAGGACGTCCGTGAGGACGGCGTCCGCGAGCTGACCCTCGGCCACCTCGACACCGCCGTGGAACCCGGCGCCCCGCTGTCCGTGTTCCCGTCCCGCTGGTGGTCCTCCGGGGACCCCCGTGGGCCCCTGGCCTATCCCGAGCACTGGAGCGACGACAGGATCGCCGAGGCCGCCCGCACGGTCGCGGCACAACCGGACCGGCGGCTCGACCTGGAGGACGGCCGGTTCCGCTGGTCCGGCGTCCACGACGGGGTGGAGATCACCGGGATCTCCCGGGGGGACGAGATCCTCGTCCACGGCCCGGCAGACCGCCGCGCCGACACCACCCAGGAGTGGACGGACACCCGCGAGCTCTTCATGTCGGAGGAGGCGGCGGTCCGGCTGGACGACGTCCGGTTCCGTGCCTGGTGGGGAATGACCGACAGCGGCCACGAACTGCACGTGCTCGGCCTCGCCGTCCACCTCGACCCCACCGGGATGACGCCCCGGCAGGCCGACCAGCTGCGGGACCGGCTGACGCAGCACGTCGACGGGCTCTACGAGGACTCGGACGGCCACCGGCAGCTCCGGACGATGCTGACCTTCACCGACCGGCCGGAGGAGGCCGCCTGGCACATCGACGGCCGGAACATCACCCTCCCGCCGGCGCTCCGGCCGGAGTACGGGCGCGAGCGGCTGCTCGACGCGGTGTTCGACGGCACCGCGGGCGTCCGGGACGGGGTGGACCGCGACTCGGCGGCCATGCTGCGGTTCCCGGACCCCGAGGATCCGCCGGCCGCCCCCGACCTGCGGCAACCCCTGGCGGCCCACTACGACCAGTACCGGTTCGAGCCCCAGGCCCTGGCACACGGCGGTCTCGGCCTGCCCCGGGAGTGGCGGGCCGAGGAGCGCCACCACGCTGCCCAGCAGGTGCTGCTGGAGAGCGACCACTTCCGGGAGCGCCGTCGGACGGCGGCGATCGTCGAGGGCGAGTTCGCCGGTGTCCGGATGCGGCTGCTGGTCGAGAACGGCCGGATCGCCGACTACCACGCCGCACTCGGGCAGCGCCTCGGCGACCAGCGGGTCCAGGCCGCCCCGGCGCCCCTGCCCGGCCGGGTGCTGCGCACGGTCGAGGTGCGGCCGCCGGACACCGGGACGCCCGAGGGCAGGTTCCTGTCCTCCCTGCAGGCCCAGCGGGTGCAGGCCTTCGAGGCCCAGCGGCTCGTGGACCCCGACGGCGACACCCGGACCGTCCTGACCGTCCGGGTGCACCTCGACACCGGGGGTGTGACCACCACCGGAGCGCGTCGGGCCTGGGACCTCGAACACGTGCAGCTCGCCACCGAGACGGGCCTGCGGCAGCTCTACGACCGGGGCCAGCGGCTGCCCGACGGCGACCGGCTGGAGGTGGCCGTCCGGTTCGTCGACGCGGACCAGGATCCGCACCACACCGTCGAGCTCTGGGACGGCTCCGTCCCGGAGGACTCGGGGAACTGGGGCGTGGAGAGCGACCCGCGGGTGATCGCCCACGAGGTCGGTCACCTGCTCGGCCTGGACGACGAGTACCGCCGGCCGGGCACCCGCCCCCGCCCCGTCTACCCGGAGCTCGGGCTGATGAGCGCCCCGGCGCTGGACCGGTTCGGCCGGGTCTCGGTCGACGCGGCCCACCCCCGGCTGGACGACGGAACCGACCTGCCGGACACGGCCCTGCGCCCGCACAACCTCGACCAGCTGGGCGCGGTGCTCGACCGGGCGTTCGGCACCCCGCCGCAGGTGACGCCGCCGGGCACGCTCCCGCGGCGGGCGGAGTTCGGCGAGGACGCCCGTCGGACCTCCCTGTACGACGGGCCGGACGGCCGGGGCGGGCACCTGCCCGCCCCGCCCGCCTCCGGACGTCGTCGGCTGCCGCCGGTGCCCGGCTCGGAGAACCCCAACGGCACCTACCGGACCGACGTCGGCGAGCTGTCGGACGGCCGCCGCGACGGCGCCCGGTACCGGACGATGTTCCCCGACACCTGGAACGCCGACGACGCGGTGTACAACGCCAAGCAGGCGTTCCTGCACGCCCGGCGGACCGACGGCGTCACCGGGCCCGTCGGCGGTCGGCAGCGGTGGACGGGCGAGTACGGCGGTGTGCGGATCGAGGGCGAGATCCTGGCCGGCGAGTTCACCTGGTTCCGGCCCTCCGACAACCAGCACGGACTGGAAGCGGCCACGTTCGTCCCCCACCTTCGGTCCACGCCCTTCGGCCACCGGGTCGAGGAACTGAACCACTACGGCGACCGGCACACGCTCACCGGCTTCCACAACGACCGGCCCAAGCCGGCCGCTCTCGCCGAGCGCGGCCTGCATGTCGGGCCCGACCTGTCGACGAACCCCAACGGCACCCGGCGGGCGCACGCCTACTTCCTGGATCCGACCGTCGCGCCCGGCTCGCCCATGAGCCGGTTCCCGTCCCGCTGGCACCGCCGCGCCGACGAGCAGGGCCACACCTTCTACCCGAAGAACTGGGGCCCCGAGGAGACCCTGGAGAGGGTGGACCGGGCCTACCGAACCCGGACGAGCTCGACGGAGCTGCCCGACGGCAGCGTGCACTGGATCGGCCGGGCCGGGGGCGTCCGGATCGAAGGGATCGTCCGGGACGGCCAGCACCTCTTCCACCGGCCGACCGACGACCAGCAGGCGGCCGGCCCGGCCGGCGACCCGCCCGCGTCCACGCTCAGGGCCCCCGTCACTCCCGGCACCGGTGAGCGTCCGCCGACCCGCACCCGCGAACAGGACGAGAACCCGACGGAGTTCACGCCGCCGTTCCACGAGGACCTCGCGGAGGACGCCGGGCGCGGCCTGCCGCCCGAGTGGACCGAGGCCGAGCGCCGGCACGCGGCCCGGACGGTCGCGGGCGATTCGCCCGGCGGCCCGAACGACCCGGTCGACGGCGAGTTCGCCGGCGTCCGGATCCTGGTGACGCTGCGGAACGGGCGGATCACCGACTACGAAGGAGCCCCCGGCCAGGAGTTCGCCCCCCAGCGGCGGCGGCCCCCGGCCGCGCAGCAGCCGCCCCTGCAGGCGCTGCACCCCTCCGGGTCCCAGCCGCACGAGCAGCCGCACCAGCAGCCGCACGAGCAGTTCGACGACGCGGCCTCGGACACCTCCATGGACGCCCACTCGGACACCTCCATGGGCGGGGCCGAGTCCTTCCTCGACCACATCACCGGCTCCCGGGAGGTCAGGCCGCCGGCGGACCACTTCCGCCAGACCGTCTCCGCCGCCGCCCTGCGCGGCTACGAGGCCCGGCGCGGCTTCCTGGAGAACGGCGAACCCGCCACCGAACTCGTGGTGCGGATCCACCTGCTGCCGGCACTGCTGTCCGACACCCCCGGCATGGACTTCGACCGCCGCTCCACGGACTCGGAGAGCGACTACGACTACAGCGACGCCCCGACCGAGCAGTTCACGCCCGAGGAAATGGACCGGGTGATGGAGAACGCCTGGCAGGGCGTCGAGGAGGTGCTCAACATCGGCCACCGGCTGCCCAACGGCGACGTGCTGCTGGTCCGCCCCGAGTTCGTCGACCACATGGACGACGAGAACCACCACATCCACATCGTCGACCTCCACCGCACCATGCCCAGGGAGAACCACGAGGCCTGGTCCCTCGACTCCGCGCCGCACGTCGTGGCCCACGAGATCGGCCACCTGCTCGGCCTGCCCGACGAGTACCGCGAACGGCACCGCCGCAACCCCGTCCACACCGACGCCCGGCTGATGGGCTCCGACAGCGTGGAGCACGGCCGGGTCTCCGCCGACCAGCAGGCCGGGATCGGCGGCACCCGGGCACCGGGCCGCGGCACCCTGGCCCCGCGCAACCTGCGTGACCTGGGCGCCGCCGTCGACGGCGCGTTCGGCACCCAGCCGTCCCGCCTCGGCGACGGCGGCGGGCAGCCGCCACGGGCCTCCTTCGGCCCGGAGGCCCGGCAGACCTCGCTCTACGGCGACCGGCACAACCCCGGCGGCCACCTGATCCCGCCGCCCGGCTCGGACCGCCCCCGGCCGACCGGCGTGATCGGCCGGCACTCGAACGGCGTCCTGCACGTCGAGTTCGAGGCCGCGCCGACCGGCCGCGGCGGGACCAGGCACGCCGCCGACGTCCGCCTCACCAGTGACGCCGGCGACCTGCACAGCTCCGACACGGCCGTCCGGCGGCGGATGTTCCCGCAGCACTGGACCGAGGACGACGCGCTGTACGCCGCCGAGCAGGCCTACCTCGACGCCCGCCGCCACGGCCGGATCGTCCCCACCGGGGGCGGCGGCCACCACTGGACCGGCGAGTACCAGGGTGTACGGATCGAGGGCCGGATCCGGGCCGGGGAGTTCCTCGACTTCCGGCCGTCCGACACCCAGCCCGACCAGGACGGCCAGCCGCCCCAGCCGACGCGCCACCGGCCCACGGCCAGGACCTGGGACGGACTCTCCGACCTGTCCCCGCAGCAGCCCCACCCGGACATCCCCGCGACCGCGCCGTCGCGGCCCGCCGGCCTTCAGCGCTACGGGCAGCGCGCCCAGGACATCGCCCGCTACGGCGACCGGCAGAGCATGACCGGCCTCCACCACGAGCCCGGCCTGTTCCAGAACGCCGACCTCCCCGACTGGCAGCGCCGGCGCGGCGTCGAGGTGTTCGAACGCGGCCCGGCGGCACCCAACGGCACCTACCGGGCCCGGGTGCGCTTCCTCGACGCGACCGTCGCCCCGGACAGCCCGCTCGCCGCGTTCCGCAACCACTGGCGCGAGCCGCGGGAGACCCACGGCCGCACGATGTTCCCGCGCACCTGGACGCGCCCGATGCTCCTCGACGCCGTCGAGACCGCGCACCGCTCCGCGTACACCCGGGTCCGGGTCGACGAGCGGACCTACCGCTGGATCGGCGAGGCGGGCGGCGTCCGCATCGAGGGCCTCTCCCGGGACGGCCAGCACCTGGCCTACCGGCCGTCCGACCGGCAGCCCGGTCCGACCCTCGCCCACTGGGACCCGGCCCGGGTGACGGGCGCCGGCGGGACTGTCGAGCTGCCCGTCGGCGGCGCCCGGCTCCTGGCCCGGCGGGTGCTCTTCGACTCCGGCCAGCACGGCCTCGACGTCACCGTCCCGCTCCACCTGACGGCCGACCCGGGCACGACGCCCCAGCAGGTCCGGGACTTCGCCCTCCGGGTGAACACCGCGGCCGCGCAGGCCTGGGCCCAGCACAGCCACGGCGGGCAGCCCCTGCTCGTCAACGTCAACGTGGTACCGGTCGCCGACCCTGCGGGCGCCGTCCGCAGCATCGGCATCCAGGCCGCCAACTCCCTGGGCCTGCAGGGCCTGCTGGGCCCACTGGCCCCCGCGCCCGGCTGGAACGGCCGGGACGCCCTGTTCCCCGGCCTGTTCCGGGCCGCCTCCCCGGTGAACGCCTTCACCCACGAGGCGTTCCCGCTGCACGGCCCCACCGCGCTGCGCGAACCCGGCCCCCTGCGGCCGGACGAGCGGCGCCCCGTCGGCACACCGGACCTGGACGTCGACACCCTCCGGCCGGACTTCACCGCCCGGGCCTGGAACGACCCGGCCGGCCCCGGCCTGCCGCGCGAATGGTCCGCCGACGACGCCCGCGTCGCCGCCGCCACCGTGATCGTCCAGCTGCGCGCGGCCGGGCAGCACGTGCCGGACAACGGCGTCGTCCAGGACACCGTCGGCGGGGTCGTCGTCAACGTCCGCCGCGAGGACGGCCTGATCGCCGAGTACTGGGGCCGACCCGGCCAGCGGGATTCCCGCCAGCACTCCACCCCGGGCAACGGGAGCGTCCTCGGCCCGCGGCACACCGCCCAGGTCGAGGGGGACACCCCGGAGAGCGGTTCGCCGCTGCTGCGCGCGCTCGTCGAGGAGGATCCGCAGCTGCTGCGGACGCTGTTCGGCGCGGAGGAGGGCGGGCGGCTCGCCGCCGACCCGGCCGCCGCCGAGCGGGCGCTGCGCGAGCTGGTCCAGCAGCGCTTCCGGGACAACCCCGAACTGGCGCGGGAGGCGCACGAGCTCTACACCGTCTGGGCCCGCCGGATGGGGAACGAACCGGCGGACTGGCAGTCCTTCGTCGAGGACCTCCAGCGGGAGATCACCGCCTGGCACGAGCAGGACGGGGGCGGCGCGACCGATCCCCGCGCCGTCCGCGACGCCTTCGCCGTGCTCACGGCCACCGCGCTGGACCTCCGGGTCACGCTCGTGGACGTCGGCGACAACCGGGCGGCGCTCGCCGAGTTCGGCCCGGCCAATGGCAGGCGGACCACGCTCGACCACACCGAGCAGGA
>NZ_JZWY01000982.1:0-7742 GCF_000966955.1 Streptomyces sp. NRRL S-495 | reverse complement strand
CTACTCGACCGTCGCCGCCGCCGAGCGCCGGAACGAGCAGGAACGGCTCGCCCGGCAGCGGCGGGAGCAGGTCGAGGAGGATCAGGACCAGGTCAGGCGGGAGAGCGAGGACGAGCAGGACCAGGATCAGGATCAGGTACTGCGGGAGACCGAGGAGCAGGAGCGGCTCAGGCGTGAGGCCCAGGAGGACCTGACCGAGGAGGACCTGCAGCGGATCCGCAGGAACGCCGCCGGCAAGGCCAAGGCCCCCACGCCGGTCGACGAGAGCGACGGCTCCGGCAGTAACCCTGTGCGCGAGAACCCTGTGCACAGCAGGCGGGAGACCGAAGAACCGGACATGTCCGAGATCAACCGGCGGATCAAGGCGATGGAGGACGCCGAGGCCGCGAAGAAGGCCGCGGAGAAGGCGGTGACGCAGGGGGAGAGCTCGAGCAGCCGGCCGTCGAAGCCCCCGGTCACGGACGAGATCGAGGAGCAGCGGAAGGTCCCGTCCAACGACGAGATCGAGGAGCAGCCCGTACTCCCGCCCAAGGACGAGATCGAGGAGCAGCCCGTACTCCCGCCGAAGGACGAGCCCGTCGTGGCGCCGTCCTCGCCCAAGACCGACGAACGGACGCCGCTGCTGCCGCCGCGGACCGTCACCGAGTCCGGCGTGCTCTCCGGCTCGCACATGGTGACCGGCGTCGGCGAGCCCAACAGCGCGCTGGTCGTGAACCTCGCCGCACGGATCGCCGACGTCCTCCCCGCCGGGACCGCCAACCCGCGGGCCCTGGCCAGGACACTCGCGGAGACCCTCTTCAGCGACTCGGGCCTGCGCGCCCAGGTGTCCGCCCTCTCCCGGGGAGAGGTCCTGCACATCCCGGTCGGGACCGACGCCCGGCAGGGCACCGTCACCGTCCGCGGCGAGGTCGCGGAGCTGGTGCACCGGGCGAAGGACAAGGCGAAGGCGAAGTTCGAGTACGAGGGCGGCAGCGACCGCATCGTGACGCTCGGCACGACCACGGGCGGCCGCAAGCGGCTCGGGCTCGGACTGCAGGGGCGGCTCGACTTCTTCAAGCTGTTCCGGGTCCAGGGCTCCGGCGGGGTCCAGGGCGACCTGATGTCCTGGGAGGGCCTGACCACCCGGGCGCGGTTCTTCTCGCGGTCCAAGACCACCGAGCTGACCGAGATGTTCGACGGTCAGCTGCGCCTGGAGGTCGGCTACCAGCCGGCCGGCCGACGGGGGACGGAGGACCTGTCGCTCCGACTGGACCCGGCGGCCGCGAACGTCGTGACGACCCCGATCGAGGTCGGCATCCCGCAGCGCGAGACCCGGGCCTCCGCCGACGACCTCGACGCCGCGCACCTCGGCTGGCCGGACACCTTCGACCCGGCCCGCCGGACCCAGGCGCGGCTGCACCTGTCCCACGTCATGCTGGACGTCCACGCCAAGGGCCTGCCGCGGCTGCGCACCACGCCGGGCGAGGACGCGGGCGGCAACGTGGAGCTGCAGGACCTGAACACCCCGCCCGGCCGGCCGCTCCAGCGGCAGGTCATGGCGGGCGTGGTCGACCTGCTCGCCGGGAACGCCGAGGTCAGGGAGGCGCTCGGGAGCAACCGCAGGTCGCTGTCCGACCGGCTGGTGGCGGAGTTCGGCTACCAGCGCCTCCAGCAGGACTTCAAGGGCATGACCAACGGTGAGTCCGTCGTCGTCCGGATCCCCGGCAGCGATGTCCGGATCGAGGTGAAGGCCGCCAACCGCGAACTGAACGTCCTGGCCCTCACCAAGGAGACCGAGTTCAACACCGGCGCGGGCGACATGGTCACCAGGCTCCGGCGGAAGGTCGTGAGCGGGCTCCGGCAGCTCCAGGGCGGCGGCCGGATCGGCCTCGACGAACTCAATGTCAGCGGTTCCTACGGCGGCCGGAAGGGGTCGGACTCGATCCACATCTCCGGCCGGACGCTGGAGACCGCGGTCACCACCAAGACCAAGGAACCCGGCGCGATCCTCGACGGCGACGGCTACCTGGAGGTCGTGGTCCACAAGGGCGATCGGCAGGTGGGCGATCCCGTCGAGATCCCGGTCGGGTTCCGTACGGTGATGCCGCAGTCCGACCTGCTGCCGCGGCCGCAGCACGATTCGGACGCGGCCACGGACACGGTGGCCAAGGCCGCGGTGGACAGGCTCGTCGAGAACCGCCTGCCGGAGTCCACGGTCGTCCGCGACATCGGCTCCGTCGACAAGCTGCGGACCGATCTGGAGGCGGCCGGCAAGGAGTACTACGGGAGCCTCTGGCCGACCGTGCGGGACGAGGTGATGCAGCTCGTCACCCAGCCCGCGCTGGCGTCCCGGCTCAGCGCGATGACCCGCGGGGAGCGGTTCGAGCTGAACGCCTTCGACCAGGGCAAGCCGGGCGTTCTCAAGGACACGGTGCTGGGACGCAACCTCAAGGTGACCGTCACCGCCACGCTCGCGGACCCGCAGTACCTCAGGCAGAGCGCCAGCGCCGACCTCAGCCGGCAGAACGAGACCAGCACGTTCAGCTCGGAGCGCCGGCAGGCCGGGAAGCACGAGGTCAAGCAGGGCGGCGTCGCGTTCCCCGGTGTCGCCAACGCGCCCTACGCCAACGCGGACCTCGGCTCGCAGGAGCGGGTCCGGGTCGGCACCCGCGACTCCGCCGGGGACAAGCTCTATGCGAACAGCAAGATCCGCGACGCGCAGGACATCTTCGACGGACGGGTGACGCTGACCCTGACCCTGGAGGGCAGGGGCGCTCCACGCCCCGTCGTGGGGGACTTCAGCACCGAGTTCAGCGTGCGCGCCCCGAAGGCCGAGCTGCCGCTGGAGCCCCACCTGCGGACCCACACCGTCCTGCCGCGCAACCAGCTCAGCGCCTCCTCGGTTGTCTCGTTCAAGGACCTGCCCGACGGGCGGAGCGGGGGCACCCAGGTGCTCACGGACGTCCGCGCCGCCCTGCAGAAGCGCTTCGCCGCGCGCGGGGGCGTCTCCCGGCAGCTGGAGCGCACCCTCGCCGAGGAGCTCGGGCCGAGGACACTCCAGGCCAACCTGTCCCAGCTCACCCGGGGCGGGGTGCTCAAGGTGCCGGTCGGGGGCCCCGGCTGGTCGGCCGAGGTGATCGTCCGGGCCCGGTTGAGGGAAGCCCCCGTGCTGCGCCGCGAGGTGAACGACGCCGAGATCGAGGTCGGTACGCAGAACCGGACCGGGCACGGCGTCTCGTACGACGAGCGGGAACGCATCACCGGCACCGTCGGCGTGACCGGCAAGCCGAGCACGGACGGCAAGAGCGTGCTGACGGTCGACTACTCCTACCGTCACGACTCGGCGACCGGCATCGCCCTGGAGACCGCGGGCAGCACCGTGAACCGGGCGAAGAACGTGTCGAGGGCCGCCGTGTCCGACGCCGACGTCAGGTTCGAGGTGGAGATCCGGGGCTGGACGGGCGGCCTGATCCCCAGCACGACCAAGCTCCGCGAGATCCGGGCGGAGGCGGAGGTCGTCACCCCGCAGTACAGCCCGGTGGAAGCGCCGCGCGCCGTCCCGGACCGCATCTGGCGGATGCACCGGCTCGGGTCCTCCGACGTCGTCACCAATGTGTTCGTGCCGAACGCCGGGGACGCCGGCTCGGCCTCCGCCCACCTGAGCACCGGATCGGTGTCCTCCGACCGGAACTCCGGCGCGGGGCACGTCAACGAGAACAGCGCCGGCGGGAACAGCCTCGGCGTGGACAGCCTCGGTGCGAAGAACGCCAGCACGAACACCATCGTCGCGAACAGTGCCGAGGTGAACAGCGCCGATGCGAACAGCATCAACGGGAACACCGGCACCAGGACCCGCGACTTCGCCGAGGCCCTCCTGCGCGCACCGGGCGACCCGGGGGAGTTCGGCGGGCGGAACATCACCAAGTGGCTGGACGGCCTGGGCAGGTCCGGCCTCCGGCAGAAGCTCTACGACACCCTCACCCCGAACACCCTGCACGACCAGCTCAAGGCCATGATGTCGGGCCGGGAACTCGTGGTCTCCGACGGCGGCGTGACCATCCGGATCGGCGCGTCCGTCCGCAGGCTGGCCCACACCGGCAGCACCACCACCACCGAGTTCAACACCGGGACGCAGACCGAGCACACCCACTCGGCGGCCGACGGCGCGACCGGCGGCGGGGCGGGCTCCGGCCACCAGCTGCGCGCCACGGTGGGCGTCAACGGCGGTGCCTGGTACGCGGGCGGGGCGCTGACCGGGTCCACCGGCCACGACACCCAGGAGACCTGGTCCAACCGCACGGGCTCCGGCAACACCACCAAGGTGAAGCCCAAGAACGCGAGCATCTTCTCCGGTGAGGCGGACCTGCACTTCAGGGTCGAGTGGAAGGAAGCGGTGGGCACCACGCCCCCGTTCGTGATGGCCACCAAGCACGCGTACTTCCGCCGCCCGCTCGGCATGGAGGCGGTCATCGACATCGCCGAGACGAGGGCGCAGGCACCGGTCGGCGCCAGGCCCAACCCGGGCAACGTCTTCGACTCCGCGACCGCGCCGCGCGGGGCCGAGCTGCGCGGACTCACCGATCACGCGGCGGCGGACAACGTCGTCCGGATCCCGCCGGACCGGGTTTGGACGCACGGGCTGGTCGACACGGACGTGGTGCGGACGGCCGACATCGGGCCGGACGCGCGGCAGCAACTGACGGCCGGGGCGAAGGAGTTCCTGGGCGCGGACGCCTGGGACCGGGTCCGGGGCATGGTGGACCGGATGATCGACCCGGTGGCGCTGGCGAGCCGCCTCAGCACTCCGCTCACCCCGCACACTCCGCCGACCCCGCCCGCCCCGCACGCTCCGGCGGAGAACGGGGGCCGGGCCCCCGTGCAGGCGGCACCGACGCTCACCGACGGCCCCGGGAACTCCACCCTCCTGATCGGCCCGCCCGACCTGGCCGGCGACGTCCGGGTGGAGGTGCGGGTGAAGGTCAAGCAGCTGGAGTTCGTCCGGACCGACGCGGAGTCGGAGTCCAACCCGACCAATACGACCTCGGTCACCGACGGTGTCAACGCCCAGCGCTCGGCCCAGGCGGCGCTGCGCTTCACCGGCGGGGCCAAGGGCGAGATCAACGAGTACGTCGGAGGCCGCGGCGGCGGCTACGTCGACGGCGCCTACCAGCACCGGACCGACCTCGCGACCGGCGAGGGCGGCCAGGTCGTGAACAACGCCAAGATCAAGACCGACACCGCGCGGTACCGGGGCTTCGCCGAGGTGGAGGTGGTCTACCACAAGGACGGAGCGGTGCTCCCCCGCAGGGAGCTCATGGCGATCGAGATCGACATCCCCGTGGACAACGTCAAGGGGAGCACCGACGTCCCGTCCGGCGGCTACCTGCGGTTCGACGAGGGCACGCCCGACGGCGAACTGCTGCTGCACGGCGCGCCGAGCACGGCGGTGCGGTCGGTCGCGGACGCGCTGGGGCTGAACCCGGACACCCCGGACGACCGCGCCCGGATCCTGGGCGTCGGCCATGTCGCCCGGGAACTGCTCGCCGGGTCCCTCACCACCGAGGGCCACCGGGCCGTGCGGTGGCTGAGGGGCCTGGACCGGATGCTCCTCCTCGCCGGGGACGAGTCGAACGGAGGGGCCTTCGAGCACCTCCGCCGGGTGCAGGACGGCCGACCGGTCACGGCGGAGGAACGGCGCCGGCTCCAGGACCTGGCCGAGCAGGTCGGCGAGAACCCCGACCTGTCGGCGGCGGACGTGAACGCCCGCTGGAACGCCCACGGCCCGCACCAGCCCGTGGACCTGAGCCTGCGGGAGCCGTCGGCCGGCCCGGATCCGACGATCCGGCTGGCGGCCGACACCCGCAGTACCGGCGACATGAACAGGCTGCTGGAGGACGTCCGGCGGACGGTCCTCGGCGCCGAGGGCGACGCGCCGCAGCGGGTGGAGATCACCCTGGACGCGCCGGCGGACCGGGCCACCAGGGAGGCCGACCGCCTGGAGCAGAGGCTGCGCGGGGTGCTCCGGACGACGCCGCGCGAGGTGGACGTGGTCATCGTGCAGCGTGCGGAACCGAACGGAACCGGGCCCGTGGGCGGCAGGGGGTTCCGGGTCGGACCGCCGTCGCGGGACGCGGTGGTGGACGTGCAGGAGCAGTCGTCGACGGTGCGGCGTGAGCCGGTGGTGGTCGTGCAGGAGGAGGTGCAGGAGCAGCCGTCGACGGTGCGGCGCGAGCCGGTGGTGGTCGTGCAGGAGGAGGTGCAGGAGCAGCCGTCGACCGTGCGGCGCGAGCCGGTGGTGGTCGTACAGGAGGAGGTGCAGGAGCAGTCGCACACCTCGAAGGACGAGCACCTGACCCCGGAGTCCGAGTCCGACACCTCGTCGCGGCGCGGTTCGGACGACGACACGCCGAACCTGGAGCAGGATGCCGACGGGTGGATGCCGGGCATCGGGCCGTCGGGGTTGCGTGGCCTGTCCCTGCCTTCGACCCTGCGGACGGAGGCGCCGCGGAACCTCGGGCCGGCCGTCCTGCAGAGCGCCGTCCCGGAGGGCCTGACGCACGAGCGCGGGACGACCAGTGGGACCTTTGAGACGGCTCGGTCCTACGACGGCCCGGAGGAGTCCTTCGACGAGATCTCGCTCGACTCGGACCTGCCGCGCCCGGGGCACGGGCGCGAGACGACCAGTGGGACCTTCGAGACGGCTCGGCCGTACGAGGGCCCGGAGGAGTTCTACCTGCACCCCAACGCCCGGTTGGGGAGCGACTCGGACAACCGCTCGGTCGACTCGGACCTGCTGGACTCCGGGAGCGAGCTGTCCGAGGACTCCTGGGTGCACGTCCCGCCGCCGGTCCAGCAGGTCCAGCCGGTGCAGCCGGTGCAGCCGGTCCAGCCGCAGCCGCCGGTCCCGAACCCGCCGCTGCCGCCGCACGAGGCCGACGGGCCGCCGCGGATCGAGGCGCCGGAGCCCATGGAGAGCCTGGAGGACACCGTCTTCAGCGCCCTGACCCAGCTGTTGGGCGGCGGCGGTGGGCAGCCGTGAACCGTCGGGCCGGGTCCGGCCGTAGGAACGGAGTAGGAGCACCCGAGGTCCAGTCGCCGGGGTGGTCCTGTCGACTGGGACTGCATGCGAGGCCGGAGGAGCTGCGGTGAGCACGAGTACGGGCGGGAACGGGGCTCGGGGCGGGGCGGCGGGGATCCAGCTGCCGTCGATGGACTGGGAGATGGAGGAGGAGTCGGCCGGGGCGCCGGCGGGTGCCACCGCTTCGGCCGGAGGCGCTGCCGCTGCCGCGGCGGCCGCCCCGGCGACGGCGGAGGCGCCGACCGAGCAGGTCGCCGTGCCGCAGTACGGGCCGGTCACGCCGGTGGTGACCGCCGCTGCGGTGCCGCCGGTCGCGGTCGTGCCCTCGGCCGCCTCCGCCGCCGGGTTCGGTCCGGGCGAGGAGCCCGGGGCGCCGGTCCCCGTCGGGACGGAGAGCGCGGACGGCGAGGAGCCGGACGAGAACTCCCGTCGTCCCCGGTTCCGGCGGCCCGCGCTGGTCGCCGCCGCCACGGCGGGCGTGGTGCTGATGGGCCTGCCGTTCCTGATCACCGACGGCGCGGACAAGCACGGCGACAACCGGGGCGTGAACCGGGCGGACCCCCAGCTGGTCGACGGACCGGAGATCGACGACGTCCAGCAGCCGGTGCCGACCGACCCGCCGACGACCGGACTCCCGCTCCCGGCGCCCGTCGACCCGCCGGCCACCGGTGACCCCGGCGCGCTG
>NZ_JZWY01000981.1:0-490 GCF_000966955.1 Streptomyces sp. NRRL S-495 | reverse complement strand
GCCGCGCCGCCTGCCGACGGCACCGTCCCCGGGCTCGCCCTCGGCGGCGGAACCGTCGGCGCCCCGGCGGTGCCGGCCGGCCAGCCGGCCGGGACGACCGTCCCGGCGGGCAAGGCGCCGCAGAGCGGGACACAGAACGGCAGCGGCGGCGGCACCGGCGGCAGCAGCAGTAGCACCGGCGGCAGCAGCAACGGCAAGACGACACAGCCCGCCGCAGGCCAGCCCGCCGCGCAGCAGCCCGGCGCCGGTCAGCCCGCTCCCCAGCAGCCGGCCCCGGGTCAGCCCGCGCCGCAGCAGCCCGCGCCGGGCCAGCCGGCTCCGCAGCAGCCCGCGCCCCAGCAGCCGGCCCCGCAGCAGCCCGCACCCCAGCAGCCCGCGCCGCAGCCGCCGCCGGCCTCCCAGCCCCCCGTCCAGCCGCCCGCCGCCGCGAAGGCCACCTACAGCGCCATCGGCGGTGGCAACTGCAGCACCGCCTCGGTCGCCTACGCCC
>NZ_JZWY01000980.1:0-357 GCF_000966955.1 Streptomyces sp. NRRL S-495 | reverse complement strand
GCCCAGCACGGCTACTGGGAGCAGGGCTCCACCGGCTGGCTCAGCAGCTCGACCGGCGGGTACACCGGTTCGGGCTGCAACGGCAAGTACGTGTCGCTGCCGATGTCCGGCTCGGACACCAAGGACGACAACGACAACTCGGTGGTCTGGACGTTCTCCACCGCACCGGTCACGACCGGCAGTTGCACGATCTCCGTCTACGTGCCGAACAACAGCGACTACAAGCTGGTCGGCGGCAAGCCCGCGTACTACACCGTCCACAACTCCCCGGGCTCCGGCGTCATCGGCGACTTCTCGGTCAACCAGACCACCAGCCGGGGGAACTGGGTGACCAGCAAGGGGTTCGCGGTCTCCGGC
>NZ_JZWY01000979.1:0-3892 GCF_000966955.1 Streptomyces sp. NRRL S-495 | reverse complement strand
GGTTCGCGGTCTCCGGCGGCAAGATCTCGGTGATGCTGCACTCCCGCGGCCTCGACTGGGCCGGCACCGCCACCGACAAGGCGCACATCGCGGCCTCCGCCGTCAAGGCCGACTGCACGGCCTCCTGACCGCGCGGGGGGCGGTCCGGACCTGCTCCTGACCGCCCCCCGCCCGGTCCGGCCCCACCCCGTCCGACCTGCCCGACCCCGTCCGACCCCCCGACGACGTACCGATGAAAACCCAGGAGAGGACGGCCATGTCGCGCCATGTGCTGACGGTGTGCCCGGAACAGCGGGGCGGCCCGTACCGCACGATCGGCGACGCGCTCGCGGCGGCCCGCAGCGGAGCGGTGATCTCCGTCCGCCCCGGCCGCTACGAGGAGAACCTGGTCATCACCAAGATGGTCACCATCACCGCCGAGGAGCCGCGCGGCAGCGTCCGGATCACCGCCCGGCGGGGCTGCGTCGTCCAGGTGGTGGCCGAGGCCGTCCAGCTCACCGGCCTGGTCGTCCAGGGCCAGGACGAGGAACTCCCGGCCGTCGACGTGCCCCGGGGGCAGGCCGCGCTGTCCGACTGCGAGGTGGTCGGCGCCTCCTGGACGGCCGTCCTCACCCGCCAGCAGGGCTCGCTCGCGATGCGCGACTGCCGGGTCACCAACCCGGCCGGCGCCGGCATCGTCGAGACCTCCACCGGTACCAGCGTGATCGAGGACTGCGTCATCGAGCACCTCGGCACCTCCGCCGTGGTGGTCGGCGAGCGGGCCAACCCGCTGCTGCGCAACTGCGTGCTGCGCGACGCCCGCGGCAACGGCATCTGCGCCAACGGCGAGGCCCGCGGCACCTTCGAGGACTGCGAGATCTCCGTCACCGACAAGCCCGCCGTCGCCCTGGAGGAACGCTCCACCACCCGGCTGGTGCGCACCGCCGTCCGGGACACCGCCATCGGCGTGTACATCAGCTCCGAGGCCCGGGTGGTGCTGGAGGACTGCGTGGTCAGCGCCACCACCGGCCACGGCATCGCGCTGGCCGCGGGCACCGACCCGGAGCTGCGCCGCTGCTCCACCGCCCGCACCGCCGGGCACGGCATCCACATCACCGGCCGTTCGCGCGGCCACTTCGAGAACTGCGAGGTCGCCGACGCCGAGGGCACCGGCATCTGGGTCGGCGAGCACGCCGGTCCGGTGCTCAAGGGCACCGTGGTGCGCGGCTGCGGCGGCGCCGGCGTCGAACTGGCCGAGGAGAGCGCCGCCGACATCGACCGGCTGGAGATCCGGGACGTCACCGGGCCCGGCCTGTCGATCGGCGGCGGCGCCAACCCCCGGGTGCGCCACCTGACCGTCACCGGCGCGGGCGCCGACGGCGTCGAGGTGCTGCGGGACGGCCGGGGCCGGCTGGAGGGCGTCGAGGTGACCGACGCCGGGCGGGCCGGCCTGCGGATCACGGACGGCGCGGACACCTTCGTCGGCGCCGGGGTGGTGCGCGGCGCCAAGGGCTCCGGCGTGGTCGTCGGCAAGGTCGGCCGGGCCTCGCTGCGGGACTGCGAGGTGAGCGGCTCGGGCGAGGACGGCCTGTCCGTCGAGGACGGCGGCGACCTGACCTGCACCCGGGTCCGCAGCCACGGCAACCGCCGCCACGGCGTGCGGATCGGCGCCGGCGGGCGGGCCGCGCTGGCCCAGGTCGACGCGGTGGAGAACATCGGCGACGGGGTGCGCCTCGACTCGGTGGAGGCGGTCCGGCTGACCGGCTGCAAGCTGTCCCGCAACCGGGGCTCCGGCCTGCGGCAGACGGCGGCGAGCGAGCGGCTCGCGGTGGAGCAGCTGACCAGCGAGGAGAACGGCCTGCCGGACGCCCACGGCACCGCCGCGGCCGCCACCGGCAGCCCGCGCGCCGAGGGAGCCTCCTCCGGTCCGGCCGCCGCCGGGAACGCCGCCCCCGCGCCGGGCTCGGAGCCCGGCCACGCCCCCGCCCCGGCCGCGCCGCCGGGACCGCTGGAGGTGCTGGAGTCGCTGGTCGGCCTGGCCGGCGTCAAGGAGCAGGTCGCCACCCTGGTCAACCTCAACAAGCTGGCCCGCCGCCGCGAACTGGCCGGCATGCCGGCCCTGCCGATGAGCCGCCACCTGGTCTTCGCCGGTCCGCCCGGTACCGGCAAGACCACGGTCGCCCGGCTCTACGGCGCCATCCTCGCCGAGCTGGGCGTGCTGCGCAGCGGGCACCTGACCGAGGTGGCCCGGGCCGACCTGGTCGCCTCGATCATCGGCGGCACCGCGATCAAGACCACCGAGGTGTTCCAGCAGGCGCTCGGCGGCGTCCTGTTCATCGACGAGGCGTACACCCTGTCGGCCGGTTCCGGGGGCTCCGGGCCGGACTTCGGGCGGGAGGCGATCGACACCCTGGTCAAGCTGATGGAGGACCACCGCGAGGACGTGGTGGTGATCGTGGCCGGCTACTCCGCCGAGATCACCGAGTTCCTGGCCTCCAACCCCGGCTTGGCCTCCCGGTTCAGCCGGACCGTCGAGTTCGCCAACTACGAGGTCGACGAGCTGGTCACCATCGTCGAGCGGGCCGCCACCGGCCACGGCTACGAGCTCGCCGCGGGCACCGGCGACGCGCTGACGCTGCTCTTCGAGCGGATGCCGCGCGGCGAGGACTTCGGCAACGGCCGCGCGGCCCGCAAGGTCTTCGAGGAGATGGTCGACCGGCAGGCGACCAGGCTGGCGGAGCAGGCCGAGATCAGCGACCAGGACCTCGCCCTGCTCGTCCCCGGGGACGTCGGCGTCGAACTCGAACCGCCCGTGAAGGAGGCCGACGGCACCGAGCCGCTGGCCGAACTCCAGGCCCTGGTGGGCCTGCCCGCCGCCAAGGAGCAGGTCGAGGACCTGGTGAACCTGATCCGGCAGGTCCGCCGCCGGGAGGAGGCCGGGCTGGCGACCGCCACCATCAGCCACCACCTGGTCTTCGCCGGTCCGCCCGGTACCGGCAAGACGACGGTCGCCCGGCTCTACGGGCGGCTGCTGTCCGAGCTGGGCGTGCTGCCCGGCGGCCAGCTGATCGAGACCGCCCGCTCCGACCTGGTCGGCCGCTACGTCGGCCACACCGCCCAGCTCACCAAGGAGGCCTTCGACCGGGCCCGGGGCGGCGTCCTGTTCGTCGACGAGGCGTACACCCTGACGCCCCGGCACGGGGGCGGCGGGGACTTCGGCCAGGAGGCCGTGGACACCCTGATGAAGCTGATGGAGGACCACCGGGACGAGGTGGTGGTGATCGTGGCCGGCTACGAGGACGAGATGCGGCACTTCCTCTCCTCCAACCCCGGTCTCGCCTCCCGCTTCTCCCGCCAGATCGACTTCGGCCACTACTCCGACGCGGAGATGGTCACCATCGTGCGCAACCACGCGGTCAACGCCGGGTACGAGTGCGCGCCGCACACGCTGGCCGCGCTGGAGCAGCTGTTCGCGGGAGTCCCGCGCGACCGCACCTTCGGCAACGGCCGCTTCGCCCGGCAGACCCTGGAGGGCATGATCACCCGCCAGGCCGGCCGGCTCAGCCGGCTGGACGTCGCCGACCTCTCGGAGCTGAGCCTGCTGCTGCCCGAGGACATCGCCGCGGACCGCTCCGGCAGCCCGGTGTGAGCACCGGCCGAGGCCGAGGGCGGCTCGCCCGCCCCGCCGCCGCGGTGGTCTGCGGCCTTGCCGCGCTCGCCGCCCTCGCCCCGGAGGTGGCGTCGGGGGCGGTGGGGGCGTCGGGGGCGTCGGCTGTCGGCGGTGCGTCCGGGTCCGGTGCGTCCGGGGCCGGGCCCGTGGCGGCCGGTCCTGCGGCGGGTGCTGCGGCGGGTACTGCGGCGCCGACCGTCGGGAACGCGGTGCCGGGTGCCGCTGCCGGTGACGGTGGGGGCG
>NZ_JZWY01000978.1:0-387 GCF_000966955.1 Streptomyces sp. NRRL S-495 | reverse complement strand
CCGCGTCCTCGCTGGTCCAGTTGCGCGGGAACATCCGGCGGAACACCGACCCGACACCCAGCAGGTCGCCCGAGCCGAGCAGGTCACCGGCGGCGGAGGAGGTCGCCACCCGCCGGGACGGCGGCAGCGCCGCGTCCGAGGCGAACTCGGCGACCACGACGCCGTTGCGCTCCACCCGCACCACCCGCTCCGGCGCCGGCCGGTCCGAACCGGCCGGCGGCAGCAGATGCCCACCCGGATTCCGCGTCCCCCCGAACAGCGAGGACTGCCGGGCGTCCAGGTCGAACGACGCCCGACGCGGCAGGTCGTGAACGTTCGGCACCGCCTGCACCGGACCGAGCGCCTGCTCGATCACCGCCCCCAACTCCCGCAGATTGCGCGGCTGGA
>NZ_JZWY01000977.1:0-387 GCF_000966955.1 Streptomyces sp. NRRL S-495 | reverse complement strand
CGGCGAACCGCATCGGGGTGTCGTCCGGGGTGACGCCGGCGTCCATGTCGACGCGCGCCCGGCCCTGGGCGGCCACGGCGCCGGCCATCAGTCCGGCGTCGGTGTACACGGCGCGGGGGCGGATCTCCTGGGAGGCGACCACGAGGTCGCCGTTCTCGTCGACCGACTCCTCGTAGAGGCGCCGCTCGCGGTACTCGTCGGGCAGGCCGAAGAGGTGGCCGACCTCGTGGGCGAGGACGGTGCTCTCCGTGTGCAGCCCCCAGAGGTCGCTGTGCTCGCGGACGGTCCCGTCCTCGACCCGGATCAGGTGGTGCGCCGCGTCGGGGTCGTCGACGAACTCCAGCCGCACCACCAGGACGTCGCCCTCGGGCAGCCGGTGGCCGGTGT
>NZ_JZWY01000976.1:0-1511 GCF_000966955.1 Streptomyces sp. NRRL S-495 | reverse complement strand
GTGTTGTAGTAGTCGTCGACGCCGCGCCGGGCGCGGGCGCGCAGGTCACCGAGCGCCCCGGTGTGGTCCTGGCCGGTCGGCAGCCCCGAGGTGTCGAGGTGGATCCGCACCACGACCTCGACCGCGGGCGAGCCGTCCAGCAGGAAGCCTCGGGCGGCCTGGAAGCGGCGCAGCGGGGTGGTGGTGCTGGTGTGCAGTGCCGGGTCGGCGGGCGCGGTGACCTCGACCGGGTCGAGGAGGGCGGCGAACCCGAGGTCCGGCGCGGGCGCCTCGTGCGCCGGGCGGACCGGCCGCACCGCGAGTACCTCGTCCAGGTCCATCAACAGGTCGTCGTACTGGTCCGCCTCCATGTCCTCGGAGCGGCGGCCGGAACCGGCGTCGGAGCCGTCCTCCCAGTCCATCGGCTCGTCGTCGGAGATCAGGTCCAGGGTGTCGGCGCGGGAGAACGTCTCCTCGTCGGTGTCCGAGTACAGCTCCATGTCCTCGTCCTCGTCGGAGCGGCGGTGGCCGCCCGGCGAACCGAGGTCGTGGTCGGAGCCCTCGTCCGAGCCGGGGTAGTGCGGCAGCGGCTCGTTCTCGACGGGCCGCGTGGCCGACTGCCGGGTACCGCGCTCGGGGATCGGCACGGCCCGCTGGGGCGGCGGGGTGTGGCCGTCCGCGACCGTGAAGTCGACGATCCGGCTGCTCGCGTCGCGCACCACGGTGATCTCGACGCCGGCGAACCGCACCCGGACGCTGGAGCCGCCGTCCTCGAGCGCGGTCACGGGCTCCAGCTGCCGGCCCGCGTAGGCGGCGTAGAGCCGCTCCGCCGCCGTCCACTCCTCGGGCAGGCCCCGACCGGCGCCGGCCCGCAGCACGCCGGCCTCGCCGGCGGGCAGCTCGATCGCGCTCAGGTCGGCGACGACGGCCGGGCGCCGGCCGGTGCCGGGCGCCGCGGGCTCGGTGAGCGGGGCGGACCTGCCCCGCACCCGGGCGTCGGGCTGGACGTCCGCCGGGCGGTGGACCAGGTGCCGGCCGTCCCGGGTGATGCCCTCGATCCGGACGCCGTTGCCGGTGCCGGTCCAGTGGGTGGCACCGTCGACGACGCGGTCGTGGGCCACGTTCCGGTTCTCGTACGCGTGCTGGACGGCGTCGAGGACATGACCGGCCTGCCAGTGCGCCGGGTAGAACATCCGCCCCGGGTGGTCGGCGTGCCGGAACCAGCGGGAGGGGAACTGCGCCAGGTGCGCCCTCGGGGCGATGAACGGGTCGAGGAACCAGGCGGTGGCCCGGTAGGTCCCGTTGGGGTTGGAGTTGAACGAGCGGTTCCCGATCCTGACGCCCCGCCGGAAGCCGGCCACCTCGACCTTGGAGAACTGCCCGTCCTGGGGGCGGTCCTGGGCCGGCTGGTGGTGGAAGCCGCTGAGGGTCTGCCGGTCGCCGTAGCGCACGTGGTCCACGACCCGCTGCCCGAAGGCGTCCGGGAAGGGGTGCCAGGGCAGGTGCGGGGCCGGGCCGAGCCCGCCCTGGTC
>NZ_JZWY01000975.1:0-3345 GCF_000966955.1 Streptomyces sp. NRRL S-495 | reverse complement strand
CCCTCGATCCGCACGCCGCCGTACTCGCCGGTGAACGTCCGGACGCCGGGGGCGATTTCGGTGAACGCGTCGCCGCCCCGGCGCAGCGCGTGCTGGTACGCCTGCTCGGCCGCGTACACCGCGTCGTCGGACGACCAGTGCTCGGGGAACATGGTGCGGTGGCGCTCGCCGGGCCGGGGGGCCGGCGCGGTCGCGAGGTCGCCGGCCAGCCGGTGGTGACCCGTCGTCGCCTCGGTGGCCGGGCCGTCGTGCACCCGGAAGGTGCCGTTGCGGTGCTCGGAGCCGGCGACCCGGGTCGGCCGCGGCCGGTCGGAGCCGGGCGGCGGGAGCAGGTGGCCGCCGTCGCGGCCGTCGCCGAACAGCGCGGTGCGCCGGGCGTCCTCGTTCACCGTCGGCCGGGGCGGGCGGGTGCCGTCGCGGCCCGGGCCGCGGTCGGTGCCGAAGGCGCTGTCGATGACGCCGCCCAGCTGCCGCAGGTTGCGGGCCTTCAGGACGGGCCGCGGGTCCTCGGTGTGCTCGCCGCCGTGCGGGTAGTCGGTGTCGAGCCTGGCCCGGCCGAAGCGGTCCCGGGTGGTGGCGCCCATCATGCCGCCGTCGTCGTGGACCGGGCGGACCCGGCCGGGGCGGGAGAGTTCGCGGTACTCGTCCGGGAGTCCGAGCAGGTGGCCGAGTTCGTGGACGACGGCCTTGGCCGGGGTGTCCAGGCCCCAGTTGAGGGCGTTCGGCCGGGACTGGGTCGGGTGGACGGTCACGGTGTGGTGGGCGGCGCGGGGGTTCTTCACGAACTCCATCCGCACCCGCAGCCGGTCGCCGCCGGGCAGCCGCTGGCCGAGGTCGTAGATCTCCGCCGTCCTGGCGCGGGCGTTCCTGGTCAGCTCCTTGAGGGCGTCCTTGGTGGCCCGCTTCGTCAGGTCCAGGTCCTTGGTGTCCAGATACACCTTGACGGTCACCAGTGACTCGGTGTCACCGTCGGCGAGCCTGATCCGGCTCACCGAGAACCGCTGGAGCCGCCGCTCCTCCAGCGCGCGCTCGAAGAGGTCCGCCGGCGGGACGACCTCGCGGGTCCCGAGCAGCCGCCGCCGCTCGGCCGTGGGCGCGGCCAGCTGGTCCGGGACCCGCTGGTCCGGCTGGGCCCAGAAGTCGCTGATCCGGCCGTTCTCCACCCGGACCGTCAGCCGCACCCCGGCGAACTCGCCGTGGCGCAGCGTCGGCGCGACCGTGCCCCCGGGCGGCACCGGGCCTGCCTGGGCCCGGAACGCGGAGCGCGCGACCACGCTCGCGGCGTAGCGGGCCTCGTCGGCGGTCCACGCGCGGGGCAGGTTGCGGCCCTCGGTCGGACGGTTCCACGCGGCCGGGGCGAAGAGCTCCCGCGCTCCGTCCAGCATCGTCTCGCCGGACACGGTGTGCGGCGGCGGCGGTGCCTGCTCCCGTGCGGCGGCCAGGACCGCGGCCGGTCCAGGACCGGTCGCCTCCTCGTGCAGCCGTGGCACGGCCTGCTGGAGCGAGAAGCCCTCGCCGGGGACGAACCGGATCTCGGTGGCGTCGGCGTCCCGGGTGAACCGCAGCCCGAGCTCCATCCGGGTGTTGCCGTCCCGTTGGCCCGCCAGCAGCTGGCCGGCGGCCCGGTGCAGCGTCGTCTGGGCGCGTACGAGGTCGGGCTGGGCGACGCCCTCGGTGCCGGTGACCCGGACCCGGGCGGTGAGCCGGACGACCTCGGAGCCGTCGGCCATCAGCTCGCGGCGGACCCGGACCGGCCCGAAGCCTGCCAGCTCCACCTCGTCTCCCCGGCCGACGGTCGGCGCCGAGCCGAGGTCGTACCTCGGGTCCCGGAACGCCTGGTGGGGGGACGGGCGGTGGCCCATGAAACTGCCGTCCGCGAGGTACATGCCCTCGATCCACACGCCGTCCGCGCGGCCGAGCTTGAAGGTGACGCCGTTCTCCACCCGGGTGAACAGGGTGTTCCCGAGCGCCTCGGTGACCCGCTCGCCGAGGCGCGCCGCGGTCCAGGTCTTCGGGTAGTACACGGTGCCGGGGTCGAGCAGCGAGCGGCTCCAGCGGGAGGGGAAGGCCGTCACCGGCGCGCCCGGCTCCACGGCGGGGTCCAGCCGCGCCTTGAAGACGCGGACCGTGCCGTTGGGCAGGGTCTCCTGCCGCTCGTCGTTCTGGAGGGCGGGCGGGCGGCGCGGGCCGTCCTGCAGGGTGCCGTCCGTCGCGGTGGGGTGCCAGGGGTTGGTCCGGGCCGGACCGGCCTGCCCGGCCTGCGCCGTCGCGAGGGGAACGGTGGCCGGCGGGGGCACCTCGCCGGACTGGTCCGCGGTGTGGTGCGCGGCGGCCGCCACCGGAGTGTTCGACAGCAGAGCGGCCGGCGCGGGGACATCGGAGTTCGGGTACGCCTGCGGGAGGACCAGGACGTCCGCGCCACCGGCGTGCGGTGCGTGCAGCAGCGGCCCCTCGCCGCCCGTGGCGGGCAGCGGCCCGGAGCCGCGCCGGGGCAGGGGACGGGAGCCCTGGGGCGGCGGGGTGTGCCCGTCCGCGGCCCGGAAGTCGATGATCTTGTAGCTGTGCCAGTCCCGGACCACGGTGATCAGGACGTCGCCGTAGCGCACCTGCTGGATCATCTCGGCCCCGACCCGCCGCTCGGATCCGATCTGATCGCCGCGGGCGGCCGCGTGGATCATCTCCTCGCGGGTCCACTGCGGCGGCAGGCCCCGGCCCGCGTCGGGCCGCAGGGACGGGCTGACCACGTCGTCCCCCACCGGGTCCGACGGCGGCCGGGAGACGGTGGCCGGGCGTTCGCCGGTACCGGGCGGGGCCGGTTCGGTGAGCGGGTAGGAGCGGTGCCCGTCCGCCGCCGGAGCGCCGGGCTGGTCGTCCGCCGGACGGTGGATCAGGTGGCGGCCGTCCCGGGTGATGCCCTCGATCCGGACGCCGTCGGCCACCCCCGTCCAGTGGACGGCGCCGTTCACGGTGCGCCGGTCGGTCGCGTTCCGGTGCGCCGATTCGACGGCGCCGAGGACCCGCAGCGGGTCCCAGGTCCGGGGGTAGAACATGTTGTCCGGGGCGTCCTCGCGCCGGTGCCAGCGGGAGTCGAACTCCGCCAGCCTGGAACCCGGGGACGCCACGGGGTCGAGGAACCAGACCGGGGCACGGTAGGTCCCGTTGGGGTTGGTGTGCACCGGTTCCCCGATGTCGATCCCGTGCACGGCCTTGGCCGCGTCCACCGGCTGGTGGTGCAGGCCGGTGAGGGTGAGCCGGTCGCCGAAGCGCACCAGGTCCTCGACGCGCCGGCCGAAGGCCCCGTCGGCGGGGCGCCACGGCAGGTGGGCGGCCGCGCCCAGGCCGCTC
>NZ_JZWY01000974.1:0-7902 GCF_000966955.1 Streptomyces sp. NRRL S-495 | reverse complement strand
GCCGGCCGGAACTCGGTCCGGTTCTCGACCCGGCCCTCGATCCGCACCCCGCCGTACTCACCGGTGAAGGTCCGAACACCGGGGGCGACCTCGGTGAACGCCTCCGGGCCCCGGCGCAGCGCGTGCTGGTACGCCTGCTCAGCCGCGTACACCGCGTCGTCCGACGACCAGTGCTCCGGGAACATGGTGCGGTGGCGGTCGCCGCCCCGGGGAACGGGGTCAGGGGCGGTACCGAGGTCTCCCGTCCGGGGAGCCCGGCCGGTGGTGAAGTCCGCAGTCCGGGGAGCCCGGCCGGTCGCCAGGTCGCCGGCCTGCCGCCCGTTCACCGTCGCCCGGTGGTCCGTCGCCACCTCGTCCGCCGGGCCGTCGAGCACCCGGAAGGTGCCGTTGCGGTTCTCCGACCCCGCGACCCGCTCCGGCCGGGGCCGGTCGGAACCCGGCGGCGGGAACAGGTGGCCGCCCCCGCGCCCGTCGCCGTACAGCGCGGTGCGCCGGGCGTCCTCGTTCACCTGCGGTCGCGGCGGGTGGGTGGCGCCCGGGGCAGGACCGCGGTCGGCACCGAAGGCGAGGTCGATCACGGCGCCCAGCTGCCGCAGGTTGCGCGCGGGCAGGACCTGGTGCGGGCCGACGGAGTAGTTGCCCCTGGACTGGTGGTCCTGGTCGACCGCGATCAGGCCGTGGCCTTCCTCCCGGGCCCGGGCCGCCATCAGCCCGCCGTCGAGGTAGACCGGACGGCTGCTCCACGACGCTTCGCGGTACTCGTCGGGCAGGCCGAACAGGTGGCCGACCTCGTGGGCGATGACATCAGCCTTGGTGTTCAGGCCCCATGCGCGGTGGTTCTCCCGGTCCGAGGACGGGTGGATCTTGACGGTGTGGTGCGCGGTGGCGGGATCGTTCACGAATTCGATCCGCGCCCGCAGCCGGTCGCCGTTGGGCAGCCGCTGGCCGACGTCGTAGGTGGCGGCCACCCCGGCCCGGGCCCGGTCGAGCAGTTCTCCGAACCTCTCGGCGGTGCGCAGCTCCACCAGTGGCAGGTCCGTGGTGTCCAGGCGCACCCGGACGGTGATCACGGACTCGGTGTCGCCGTCGGGAAGCCGGATCCGGGTCACCTCGAACCCCTGGGTATCCCGCGCCTCCATGGCGCGGTCGAAGGCGTCCGTCGGAGGAACGACCTCGCGGGTCCCGATCACCTGGCGCTGCTCGGCCACCGGCGCGGCCAGCTGGTGCGGCATGCGCTGGTCCGGCTGACCCCAGAAGTCGGTGATCCGGCCGTCCTCCACCCGGACGGTGAGCTTCACCCCGGCGAACTCGCCGTGGTGCAGCTGGGGCGCGCTCGTGCCCTCGGGCGGTACCGGACCGGCGTCGACGGCCCGGCCCGTGGCCCGGATCCGGTGCGCGGCGTAGCGGGCCTCCTCGGCGGTCCACTCGCCCGGCAGGTTGCGGCCCTCCGTCGGGCGGTTCCACACCGCGTCGGCGAAGTGCTGCCGCGGCACGTCGATCAGCGCCGCGCCCGACACCGTCCACGGCGCCTCCGGCGGCTGCTCGGGCATCCGCTCCAGGACCATGCCCAGGTCGAAGGAGCCCGCCGCGTCGCGCAGCCGGGGCAGGGCGCCCAGGACGGTGAGGTTCGCGCCGGGGCCGATCCGGACCTCGGTGGCGTCCTGGTCGGTCGTGAACTCCAGCCGGAAGTCGAGCCGGGTGTCGCTGAAGTCCTGGTGGTCGGCCAGATAGCCGGCGACATCCTCCTCCAGGGTGCGCCGGGCCTGCTCGAGCTCGGCCGGGCCGCTCTGCTCGTCGCCCACCAGCCGGACCCGGGCGGTGACCCGCAGGACCTCCGCCCCGTCGGCCGTCCGTACCCGGCCCATCCGGACGTGTCCGAGCTCCGGCACCTGGACCTCGGCGCCCTCGGTGTGCTGGGCGTCCGTCTGCCACGGGGACGGGCGGTGGGACTGCAGCGTGCCGTCCGGGTGGAACACCGCCTCGATCCAGACACCGTCCGACTGGCCGACCACCAGGATGGAGCCGTCGGGCTGCGGGTACCTCTGCGGCGAGGCGCGCACCGCCGCGTCCACGTGGATGGCCACGGCGGCGGCGCTCCAGGACTCCGGGTAGTACAGCGTGCCGGTGTCCCCCAGGGCACGGTGCCAGCGCGAGGGGAATGCCTCGATCGGCGCACCCGGCTCGACACCCGCGGACCGCTGGCCGGAGAAGACCCGGACCGTGCCGTTGGTGAGCACCGTCTGCCGCAGGTCGCCCGAGGCACGGGGCGGGCGGAGCGGATCCGTGATGCTGCCGCCCGGGCCCGCGGACTGCCAGGCGGAGAGGGGGTACTGCGGAGGGGCGGTGTCGGCCGTCGTGGTGTCGTGCACCGCGGTGTCCGCCGTCGTGCTGCCGTCCGCCCCCGGCTGCGGGCCGACCGGGAGGTCGGGGCGGCCGGGGTTCGTGGGCGCCGACCGCTCGACGGGCCGGGTGTCGTCCAGCACCGTGTCGCGGAGGGGCGGGAGGTCGCCCCGGTGCGGCGGGAGCGGCCGCTGCGGGGCGTACGGCGGCGGCGGCGCGTCCACCTGCTCGTGGTGCGGCCGGAAGCCCGTGATCACACCGTCCCGCTGGGTGCCCGTGATCGTCACACCGGCGTACTCGCCGGTCCACACCGGCGAGGAGTCGTCGGTGCCGGAGCGCCGGGAGGCCAGGTGCGCCTGTTCGGCGGCGTACACGATGTGGTCGACGGTCCAGTGCCGGGGGAAGAACGTCCGGGGCTGCGCACCGGAGCCGTCCGGGGCCGGCAGCCGGACGGTGTCGTTGGCGTTGGTGCGGAGCTGTCCGGCGTACGCCGCGTCGACGGAGGGGCGCAGCAGCGAGCCGCCGGTACCGCTACCGCCGTCCTGGCCGTACAGCGCGGTGTCGCGGACCTCGCCCGTGATCCGCGGCGCCGGGGCGGGAGTGTGGTCGGCGGAGGCGTGCTCGGGGGCGAAGGCCTCGTCGACGGTGTCGCCGACGGTACGCAGGCGACGCGGCCAGTCGACGGCGGTGCGGTCGGCGCCCGGGGCGCGGTGGAGTTCGCTCGGACCCTCGACCAGGCCCAGGACGCGCCCCAGCTCGTGCCCGATCACCTCCCGGTCGGCCCGCAGGCCCCAGTTGGCCTCGTCCTGGTCGACCTTGTCCCGGTGCACCTTCACCGTGTGGTCGGCCTTCGCGGCCGACTCGGCGAACTCGACCCGCACCTGGAGCCGGCTGCCGTCGGGCAGCCGGTGCCCGCCGTTGTAGGCGGCGTTCACCGCCAGGCCGACGCGCTCACGGAGCACGGTGACCCACCCGGCCTGGCCCTGGGGCACGCCGGTGTGGTCGAGGTGCAGCCGCAGGACGAGTTCGGTGACCGGGTCGCCGGTCAGCGACCGGCCGCGCCGAACCTGGTACGGGCGCAGCGGCGGCGGCGCGGGCGCGCCCTCGATCTGGAGGTAGGCGAGCGGCTCGACCCGCCGGGTGGCCGGGTTCGGGCGGAGCTCGGTGAGGGAGTTGGTGAGCGGCACGGGGACCGTCGGCGCGAGCGGCTGCTCGCGCGGGGGGAGGGGGTCGGTCTCGTCCCGGCCGGTTGTGCGGGGCTGGTCGCTCTCGTCCCGGCCCGGGGTACGGGGCTGCGAGGGGAGGTCGAAGGCCCCGGTCCGGGGCGGCGGCGCCGGTGCCTCGGTCCGGTCGGAGTCGCGGGTGACGGTGGAGTCCTGGCCGAGCAGCGTCGAGGCGGCACTCGTGGTCTGTTGCGGGGCGACGGGCGGCTTCGGGTCCTGCTCCGGGGCGTGGTTCGGGGCGGTCCGGTCGCCGGCGGACGCCGAGCTGGTCGTCGAACGGCCCGCGCCACCAAGGGCGTTGGCGGTCGCGGTCGCACCGGGGGCGACAGTCTCGTCCCCGCCGCCGGTCCGGTTGCGGGGGGCCGTCAGCCCGTCGCCCGAGGACTCGGTCGACACCGGGGGCACCGGCCGCTGCCGGCCCGGGGTGCTCTTCCTCGGCGGCTCCTGGCCGGGCGCCTCCCCGGGCTTGCGCTCCGGGGTGCGCTGCTCCGCGACCTTCTGCTCGGCGTCCGGCGTCCGCGGCTTCGGCGCGACGGCCGGGGCGTCCTCCGACTGGACCTTGACCGGCGTCGCGGGGCCGTGCTCCTCCCCGGACTTCTCCTCGCCGCCCTTCTTCCCGCCCTGCTCGGACCGGGCCGAGGGCTCGTCGTGGACCGGCACCAGGGTGTCGGTGCTGCCGCCGACGGTCCGGGTCAGCGTCTCCAGCAGGGACATCGAGTGGTCGCCGCGCTCCTCCGCCAGGAAGTCGACGTAGGGCAGCAGTTGCTGCATCCACTCGGCCACCTCGTGGTCGGCCGGCGGGGTCTTGATGTCCACGCCCGAGGCGTGCGACATGCCCTTCGCGACGTCCTCCAGCGAGTTGATCCGGAAGCTCTTGGCGAACTCGAAGGCCTCCGGGTGGCCCATCCTGGGCACCGGGATGGGCACGATCTTGCCGGACGCCATGCTGGCGAACGCGGCGAAGGTGATCGGGTGGTAGAGCGGGAAGTACTTGCCCTCCCCCTCCTTGACCGCCTGGAACTGGGTCTGCTGGACCCAGTCGGCGTAGCGGTGCATCAGCGGCGCCGAGCCGAGGTGCATGACGTGGCCCATCATCGCGGTCATCATGCCGCCGACGAAGCTGCCCGCGGTGACGGTGAACTCGTGGTTCTCGCCGAAGATGAGGTTGTAGAAGCCCTCGCTGAGCACGTTCTGGGTACCGGACTGGACGTAGTTGCCGAGCGCCAGGCCGAGCTGGAACATCTTGTTGCCCTGCGTCAGACCGTCGGCGAGGTCCGGCAGGTGCTTGCCCAGAGCGTCCATCTGACGAGCCGTCAGAGTCCGGCCGGCGTTGCCCTCCTGCTTGAGGACGGTGCCCAGCGCGTCCTTGAGGCCCTCGCTGGCCGCGCCCCGGGCCGCGACGGACTGCTGGGCCTTGCCGACCCACTTCTCGGCGAACTTCTCGCCCAGCTCGCGGCCGAGCGCGCCGGCCTCCTTCTTCCCGAGCTGCTCGCCGAGGTGCTTGACGAAGGTCTTCTCCATCTCCTTGACGAAGGTCGAGGAGAGCGAGCCCTGGGTGGTCTTCCCGAAGCCCGCCTGCAGCTGCTCGGCGGACGCCTCCATCAGGCTGCCGAGGTCCCGGGCGAACGCCCTGGCCTCCGCCTTCTTCAGGGCCTGGTCGGCGAGCCCCTTCGAGGTCTCCTTGCCGACCGCGCCGAGCGGGCCCTTCTCCCCGGCCTTGGCGGCGGCCTCGGCGGCGGTCTTCAGCGTGCCCTTGAGGCTCTTCAGCTCACCGTCGACCAGGTAGTCGCTGAGCCTGTCGGCGAGCAGCCGGCCACCGCTCCTGCCGAGCAGCCGGCCCAGCAGCTTGCCCAGACCCAGGCCGAGCAGGTCGAGCGGGCCGCCGAGGATGCCGCCGATGACGCCGAAGAGCACCGCCTGCTTCTGGAGCTCCTTGTCGATCTCCTTGCGGTTGCCCTGGCCGATCTGGAGGTTCTGGATGATGCCGTCCATCAGCAGACCGCCCACGATGCCCGAGAAGGTGTGCATCGCGATCGTCTTGAGCAGGTACTTCATCAGGGCCGTGAGCGCGGCCTTGGTGAGCAGCTTCTTCAGCACCAGTCCGGACAGGCTGGTGCCGAAGCTGAACGGCGCCCAGAAGATCGCCAGCGCGATCTCGACCATCAGCTGCACCAGCTGGGCGATCGCCATCCACTTGGTGTACTCGACCGTGTTGGCGACGTCGCCGGCGCAGTCCGCCAGCGCCTTGGCGGTCTTGGCCGCCGCCGAGACGTAGTCCTCCCCGGCCTTGGCTCCGGTGCTGGACCGGCCGATGAACGAGTTCATCTGGTAGGCGAAGGTGATGGCGGCCTGACCCTTGAACTGCCGGGCGCAGGAGATCGCCACCTTCTCGATCAGCGCCCGCAGCTCCGGCAGTTCCTTGGCCAACTGCTCGTAGGCGTCCCGGACCTCGCGCAGGTCCCCCTCACGGATCTCCGGCCAGGGCATGCCGGTGATGATCGTGAAGAACCGCGCGGTCGATTCGTTGACCTCGATCGAGGAGTGGGCCACGGGGACTGCCTGCCGTTTCCGGTTGTGCGGGGGAGGTCGGGCCTTCGGCTACGGGTGGGTCAGAAGCCGTTGGCGATGTCGTTGGCGTGGTCGCCGGCCCGGTCGAGGGTCACGGCGAGCAGCTCGCCGTTCTCGCCGACCGAGCCCACCGTGGAGCCGATTTTCAGGAGCAGCTCGTACAGGTTCTTGGTGCCGTCGTCGACCTGGGCGTGGTACTGCTTGCCGATCTCGTCGTTCCCGCCCACCCGCAGGTTGATCGCGTTGATGTGATCGGCCTCTTTGGTGAGCTTGGCGACGTAGTCCTTGAGCTCGAAGAACTCGGCGAAGCTCTTCTTGAGCATCGCCGTCTTGGAGGTGGTGTTCGGGCTAACCACGGAACTCCTCCTGGCGGTCGGCCTTCTTCTTCTTCTCGTCGGCGTCGAAGCCAGGACGCATCGCCCAGAGCGGTTCGAGGATCTCGTCCAGTTCGCTGCCGCCGGTCATCGAGAGCCGCAGCGTCTCGCCGATGCCGTCGAAGCGGGAGATGCGCTCGGCGACCTGCTTGCCGACGTCGGCCCGGGCCTCGTTGAGCACATCGGTGAGGATCTTGGCGAGCTCGGCGGGCGCCATGTCGCGGTAGTCGTTGGTGTGGAAGGTGAGCGAGACGACCTGGCCCTGCGAGCCGACCTTGGCGGTGACCATCCGGTCCTTGGAGGTGACCGAGCCGGTGAGCTCGTTCATCTCCTGCTGCATCTCCTCGGCCCTGGCCAGCTCGGTCTGCATCTCGGCCATCGCCTGGGCGATCTGGTCCGCGAACGGGTTGCTCATGCGCTCTTCCTCGTCTTTCCTCGTGGTCGGGTGCCGCCCGGTCCGCCGGGGCGGGCGGAGCGGGCGGCACCCGGGTGTGCGGTCGGGGTCCTGAAGATCCTGAACGTCCTGAAGATCCTGAACGTCCTCGGCGTCCTCGGCGTCCTCAGCGTCCGATGACGCCGCTCACGGCACCGGAGTCGGTGCCCCAGACCTCTTCGTCCTCCGCCAGCCAGGTGGTGCGGCGACGGTCCTTCTCGTTGCCGGGTCCGCCCGCGCCGCCGCCCATGCCGCCGCCCGGCGGCATCATCGGCGGCATCCCGCCGGACGAGGTCGCGGTCCGCTGGCCGGTCAGGGCGGCCTGCTCCTGGGCCGCGGCGCGGGCGGCCCGCTCCGCGGCGACGCGCTCGGCATTGGCCTGGTCGACCGCGGCCTTGGTGACGGACGGGTCGCCGCCGGCGGCCAGCGCCCGGTTGCTGAGGCCGCCGCCCATTCCGGCGATCATCGGGCCGCCGCCGAGGCCGAGCGAGCTCCCCCCGCCCGAGCCGCCGGCGCCGAGGCCCATCGTGTTGTAGGAGAAGCCGCCGGCGCCGAAGCTGTTGGGCGACAGCAGGCTGGGGCCGCCACTGTCGTCGCCCGCCGCGGAGTAGCGGTCGGCGAGCAGCTGCCGGTACTGCGAGACGGTGTCGCCCTTGCCGTCGCGCAGGACGCCGTCCGGGCCGATGCTGTAGCCGGGGCCGGCCACCATCGGGTTGCCGGCCGAGTCCAGGACGGGGTTGCCGTTCTCGTCGACGATCCGCCCGTCCTTGGTGATGACGGAGGACGGGGGGACGACCACGGGCCGGTTCGAGCCGGAGGAGCCGGGGAGGAGGTAGTCGGGCAGCGGGCCGGAGTTGAGGTCGGGGAACGGGTTGGCGATGAGGTTGGGGCCGCTGCCGGAGTTGCTGCCGGAATTGCCCGATCCACCGTTGCCGAGGTTGAGGTTCGGCAGGTTGCCACTGCC
>NZ_JZWY01000973.1:0-3968 GCF_000966955.1 Streptomyces sp. NRRL S-495 | reverse complement strand
GGTTGCCACTGCCTCCGCCGAGGTTCAGGTTCGGGTTGTTGCTGCTGCCGCCCCCGATCTCGCCGAGGTTGAGGTTCGGGGTGTTGCTGCCCCCCTTGCCGCCGCCTCCGCCACCGAGATTGAGCTCCGGGCCCCCCTTGCCGCCGCCTCCGCCGCCGAGGTTGAGGTCCGGGCCCCCCTTGCCGCCGGCTCCGCCGCCGACGTCCTTGATGTCCTTGATGTCGGGCCCGCCGTCCTTCGTCGGGTCCTTCGTCGGATCCTTCGTCGGGTCCTTGGTCGGGTCGTCCGTCGTCGGGGGCTTCGCGTCGGGCATCATCAGCGGGAACGGCTTCAGGGGCACGGCGGCGTTGCCGGCGTTGCCGTAGGCCGTGCCGATCGCGATCAGCGCGTCGTCGGCGGCCTTGTCGAGGAGCTTCACGACATTGGCGACCCAGATCTCCCGGGCCCGCTTGTCGACCTGCTTCCAGAACTCGACCGACTTGGGATCGCCGAACGGCGCTCCACTCACGGTGATCTTCAGGTCGGTGAGCAGGTCCTGCCGGCCGTACTGGTCGTGGGCTCCGTTGGCCGGGTCGTCCCGGCTGTGCCACGTCGGGGTCCGGTCGGCCGCCTTCTCGATCTTCAGCGTCGCGCCCTTGAGCCCCTCCATGAGAGCCGCGGTGACCGTGTTCGTCGGCCATGCCTGGGTCGAGGCCCACCAGGCCTGGAAGCCCTTCCACAGCGCCGTGATCTGCGTATCGAGGACGCCCTTGCACGGCGTCAGGAAAGAGCCGACGTCGGCCAGCCGGATCATCCGGTTGTCCGCGTCGATCTCGTTGCGGAACGCCAGCAGCAGGGCCCGCAGGGCGTTCGCCGAGCTGCCCTGCCAGTCGCCGTCCGCCTCCCCGATGCCCTTCACCCAGTCCGTCCCGATCTTGGTGATCCAGCCGTCGAGGAAGTAGGTGAAGTCCCGGAGGTTGTTCGCCGCCTTGGTGAAGCCGTCCGGGTCGAGCCGGTCGTTCGCCTTGATGGTGCCGTCGATGAAGCGCTCCAGGGGAGCCCTGCTGGCCGTCCACGCCGCGAACTTGGCGCCCGCGCCGTCGATGTTCGCGTAGTTCACGTTGGTGCCGACGACGTAGCTGGCGTGGTTCTGGGTGGTGTTGATGCCCACGGTGTAGGTGAAGTACCAGGCCACCCAGCTGTCGAGCGCCAGGCTGTTGCCGTCGTCCTTGACGCCCTGCCAGCCGTAGTGCACCTCCGCCCTGCGGACGTCGGTGTTGACCCACGGCTTCTCGTCGTCGCGCACCGACTCACGGCTGGCCGGCTTCGCGTCGGCCGACGACCCGAGGAAGGTCAGCGCGTCCTCCCAGATGTGCCCCATGGCATCCCCTCTCGCGGCCGAGCCCGACCGGACGTGTCGCGGGGCCGGCCCGTGCCCGGGCCGGCTCCGCCGTGGTGGCGGGGGGTCCCCCGCCGGATCTACTTACCGGGGTTCAGGGTCCGCCCGGCCAGCTTCATGAACTGCGCGTAGTCCAGGGACTCGTCCAGCGCGTTGTTCAGCCAGCGGTCGGCGAGCTGGAGGTCGATGGTCAGCGTCTCGAACTGGCTGACGATCGTCCCCAGCATCTTGGCGACCGAGTCGTCGTACGTCTTGAGCGTGCTGGCCAGCGTTCCCGGCGCGGTGAAGTTCCCCGAGTTGTTGCCGGTCAGGAGCGGCGTGCTGCCGTCGGCGTAGGCCCTGAGCTCCCGCACCGGGAGCGACACCTTGACGTCGTCGAGGAACTTCTTGATGGCCGTTTCGGAGAAGGTCTTCAGGAAGTTGTCGGTGACCTTGACGGTGCCGCCGTCGCCCTTGTCCTCGTCGTCCGCCATACCGGTCAGCCCTGGACGTGGTCGAAGTGCGTGCTGGCCCGCATGTCCGCGTCCCTGATGGCGCCGCGGATCTCGGTGAGCGCGTTGTGGGCGTTGACGATCTTGCCGCCCATCGCCACGTCGGCGTCGTGGAGCGTGGTCGCGAGGGTGCCCGCGGCGACCGAGAAGTCACCCACCAGCTCGACATTGATCTTGCTGTTGAGGTAGCCCCTCAGGTCCTCCATCTGGTCGTGCATGGTCTTGGCATGCGCCTCCAGATCGTTGATCGCGGTGTCGACACCGGCGTAGTGGAGTGACATGTGGCCGTCGGTCATGATGGTTCCCTTCGGGTCGAGCGGTCGGTGCGGAGGTCAGCCTGTTACTTGGGCGGGTTCAGGACGCCCTCGATGTAGCCGGCACGGCCCGGGTCGCCGCCCAGGCTGTTGTTCGCGATCGTCTGGGTGTGGTCGCCGGTCGCGGCGAAGATCTGGCCGGTGTCGCCGAACTTCGCGTGGAAGGCGTCGTAGTCCCGGCTGACCGCCGCGTACTGCTCCAGCCAGGCGTTGATGTTGTTCTGGAAGGTGGTGCTGGCCGCGCCCTGGAAGCTGTCCCGGATGGCCGAGTTGATGTCCTCGATGTAGGTGGCGGTCGCCCTCATCGCCCCGTACTTCGCCTCGACCTGGGTCCTGATGTCCTGCAGGACCTGCTGGCTGACCGTCGTCTGCTGCGCCACGTGCGTACCTCCTCCGGTGCCGCCGGCCGCTCCCGGCCGGCGGGATTCGCCGCGGGCCGGTCGGACCGGCCCGTCAGGGTGAACGGGAGCACCCGGCCCGGCGGTTCACACCGGCCGGCGACGCCGCGGCTCAGCGCGTGCAGCGCCCCTCGCCGCTCACCGCGGGCTGGACGATGCCGCCCGCCAGCGGCCCCGGGTCGAGGCTGGGGCCGGTGGGCAGCAGGGACAGCACCCGCCCCGGCACCGCCGTCGGCGCGGCCTTCGCGTAACCGAGCCGCTCGGCCACCGCCGGCGAGGCGAGCGGGTACTTCACACCGGTGTCCGTGACCAGGTACAGGGTGCCGCCGAAGCCCGCCCCGGACACCGCCCGGACCAGGGCGCCGCCGCCGGGGCGCACCGCGATCCGGTCCGCCGGGGTGCAGCTGGGCAGCACGGACACGTCCAGGTCCCCGCCGTCGGCGGCCGGCCGCAGCGCCGCGCACAGGGCCTGCTCGGCCCGGGGCGGCAGCAGCGCCGGGGGGCGGCCCGGCAGGCCCTCGGGGGCGAAGGCCGCCGCGGCGGCCGCCGCGGCGGCCGGCGCGGTGTGGGCGGCGAGGTCGCCCGCCCCGGCCGGGGCGGGCGCCACCTGGCCGCTGCCGTACGCCTCCTGCTGGGTCCGCGGATCGCCCTGCAGCAGGGCGAACTGGGTGGCGGTGACGGCCACCAGGCCCTGCTCCGCCAGCACGTACCGCTCCTCGCCGGTCCCGGTGAACAGCTGCCCGACCTTGGTGGGGCGGCCGGAGAGCGGCGGGCCGTCCTTGCCCCGGCCCGGCACGTCCGGGGCCCGCAGCTCCGGGCCGGCCGGGAACGCGGCCAGGAAGGAGGCGGTGACCGGGACGGGCGCGGCGGCGGACCAGCCGAGCGCCCGGACGGCGCCGCCCGCCGCGTCCACCGCGAACCGGCGGCCGTGCCAGAGCAGGTGCGCGGCGCCGTCCGGACCGGAGACCAGGACGCCCTGCTCACCGGCCGGGCGGCCGGTCTGCCGGGTGCCGATCGCGACCGAGAGCTGCGGTGCCGCCTTGGCCGCCGCCGTCCCGGCGGTCGCGGTGCGCATCGTGCAGAGCAGCCAGTCGGCGCCGGCCGCGGCGGCCGGCGCCGGCAGGCCGTCCGGCGCGCCGACGATGCCGACCGGGGTGCCGCGCGGGGCGCCCTCCAGCGAACGGGCCGACACCTGGTCGACCTTCAGCTGGTCACCGGCGAGCAGCCGCGCGCTGGCCTCGTTGAGCACGGGGTGGAGCAGGCCGCCCGCGTAGACGTAGCGGGCGCCGGACTCCTTGACCACCACCAGGGTGCCGGGCTGCTTCCAGCCGGTCGCGCCACCGGGTTTGATCAGGCCGTAGACGCCGGCCCCGGCACCGATCAGCAG
>NZ_JZWY01000972.1:0-911 GCF_000966955.1 Streptomyces sp. NRRL S-495 | reverse complement strand
GCACCGCTCAGCAGCGCGACGGCCAGCCCGATCGCGGCGCCCCGGTTGGTCCGGCCCACGGGGGTGTCGGGGGCGTCCGGCTCGGCGCGCAGGACGCCGGCGGCGACCCGGCTCATCACGAACAGGTGGGCCTGCACCTGGTCCCGTCGGGACTGCATGCGGTGGTCCTCCTCGGTGCGGGGTGCGGGCGGGTGTCGCCCGCGGGCGTCGGGTGGGGCGGGCGGGTACGGCGGCCGGCTCAGCCCGCCAGGCCGCGCATCGCCCCGTAGAAGCCGAACACCTGGAGCGCGAGCGGCAGCAGCGCGAGCGCCGCGAGCGAGTGCAGCAGGTCCCCGGCCCGGCCCCAGTAGGGCAGCAGCCGGCGGCCCGGCACCGTCCACGCCGTCGCGCAGAGGCCGGTCGCGGCGAGCAGCAGCACCACGAACACGACCAGCCGCGCGCCCGGCGCCGCGTCCCAGCCCGTGCGGGCGGCCAGCAGGCCGAGGCCCAGCGCGCCCGGCAGCAGCAGGGCGAGCCGCTGGCGCAGCCCGCCGATGTCGCGGGCGTGCAGCAGGAGCAGCACCGCCAGGTCGGCCGCCATCGCCGTCGGGCCCCAGCCGCCGTCCCGGGCCAGCGCCAGCACCGAGACCGTGGCCGCGCACACGGTGCCGACCGCGATGAAGAACCCGGCCAGGTAGCTGTCCGCGACGAGGCTGCGGGCGAGCACGTCCTCGGCCGGGAACGGCTCGATCTCCTCCTGGAGTTCGTCGGCGTTGCGGGGCAGCGCGGGCAGTCGCAGCCCGCCCAGCTTGAACGCCAGACCGGGGACGAACGCGCCGAACAGCACCGCGACGGCGGCGAGCGCCGAGGCGATGTGGGTGGTGGGCGCGCCGGAGGCGGCGAGCGCCCCGGCGGCGAGCACGAGCGTGGCC
>NZ_JZWY01000971.1:0-5828 GCF_000966955.1 Streptomyces sp. NRRL S-495 | reverse complement strand
AGCGTGGCCGCCACCAGCAGCCCGGCGAAGAACGGCCCGGACCGGACCAGCGCCAGCGCCAGCACGGTCGCGCCGACCCCCGCCGAACCGCCCGCCAGCAGCCGGGCCGGGCCGGTGACCCCGGGCACCAGGGCGGCGGCGGCCGCGGCGTGGGCCACCCCGGCGGCGGCCAGCGCCGTGCCGGCCGCCGAGTCGCCGATCATCCGGGTCGCCGCCGTGCCCCCGGCCAGCAGCAGCAGCGCCACCACCGCGGCGGCGGCGCAGCGGGGCGCCTCCGGGCCGGGCAGGGCGAGCAGCAGCAGCCCGCCGGCCAGGGTGACCAGGGCGAGGACGAGCGCGAGCCGGCGGGTGACGGCGGGCCGCCAGGAGTCGCCGCGGGCGGCGGTGCCGGTGCGGACGCCGTCCACCAGGTCGTCGAAGTGCACCTCGGGCAGCGCGTCCTGGCCCGGGCGCAGGAAGATCTCCTCGCCGTCGGCGAGCCCCAGCTCCTCCAGGGTGCGCTCCTCGTCGAGGGGCGCGCCGCCGAGGCGCTGGAGGATCCAGCCGGAGTGCTCGGTGCCGCTCTCCGTGACGTCGGTGCCGGCGTAGCCGAGCACCGCCGGCAGCAGGTCGGCGAGGACGACGTCGCCGGGGAGGGCGAGTTCGAAGGCGGTCCCGGGGGCGCGGAACCTCAGCCGGACCAGCCCTGTCGCCACCGTGCTGCTGCTCACCTGTCGCGTCCTCCTGTGGAATCTGCCTGCCCGCTCTCCCGTCACAGGTACGGACGGCGGTGGCCGGAAGGTTCACCGGGCGGGCCACCGGGCGGTCGGTCCGACGCTTCCGCCGGCGGGTCACCGGGCCGGCGGGCGCGGTGAACCGGCGGGGCCCCGCGGGCCGTAGGCCCGAGTGCGGCGTGGTCCGCGGGCGGCACGGCCCGGGCCGCCGGACCCCCCGTCACCGGCGGCGCCCCGGGCGCCGCGAGAGGAGAGCCCCGTTGAGCGTGGTCCTGGTCGATCGTCCGCCCCGGCGCCCCGGACCGGCGATGCCGGACGGCGAGCTCCAGTTGCAGGAGCCGCCGGTCCTTCCGGAGCAGCAGAGCGGCATGTCCAACATGATCGCCATGGCGCCGATGGCGCTGAGCTCGCTCTCGATGGTGATGATCTTCCTCAACCCGCAGTCCGGCGGCGGGCCGCTCACCTATGTGGCGATGGGCATGATGGGCCTGTCCGCCGTCGGCATGCTGGTGACCCAGCTGATCCGCGGCGCCAGCGACCGCAAGCGCCAGCTGCGCGGCGAGCGCCGCGACTACCTGCGCTACCTCTCCCAGGTGCGCCGCCAGGTCCGCCGCCACATCGTCAACCAGCGCCTCGCCCTGGCCTGGCGCCACCCCGACCCGGCCGCGCTCGCCTCCCTGGTGCGCACCTCGCGGCTGTGGGAGCGGCGCGCCGCCCACCCCGACTTCGGCGATGTGCGGATCGCCACCGGCTCCCAGCGGCTGGCGGTCAAACTGGCCCCGCTGGCCACCCAGCCGGTGGAGGACCTCGAACCGCTCTGCGCGCACGCGCTGCGCCGCTTCATCCACGCCTACGGCTCGATCGCCGACCAGCCGATCGCCGTCCACGTCCGCGGTTACGCCCACGTCCTGCTGCGCTGCGAGCACCCGGCGCCGGAGCCCGCGGCCGACCCGGCGGACGGCGAGGACCCGGTACCCCCCGCGCCCCCCGGCGCGGAGCCCGCCGAGGCCGCCGACCCCGCTCCGGCCCGGGCGCTGGCCCGGGCGATGATCGCCCAGCTCGCGTTCTTCCACGCCCCGGACGAGCTGCGGATCGCGGCCGCCGTCTCCCCCGCGCAGCGCGCGGAATGGGCCTGGCTGAAGTGGCTGCCGCACTCCCTGCACCCCACCGAGACGGACGGCGCCGGGCCGGTGCGCCTGGTCGCCGACTCGCTGCTGGAGCTGGAGCAACTGCTGGGTCCGGAGTTCGCCGACCGGCCGCCGTTCGAGCCGGAGACCCAGCCCGGCCGGGACGAGCCGTTCACCCTGATCGTCCTGGACGGGGTGAAGCTGCCCAGCGGCAGCCGCGCCCTGCTGGCCGGCTACCGCAACGCCGTGCTGCTGGACGTCTCCGGCGCGGTGGAGTGGAAGCACGCGCCGTTCCGGATGCGGCTGCGGATCACCGGGGACCAACTGGACCTCGTCACCGCCGACCGCAACCGGCGCGACGAGATCACCGCGCTCGGCCGCCCGGACGCCCTGGGCGTCGCGGCCGCCCGGCGCTACGCCACCACCATCTCCCCGTACCGGCTGGGCGACGCGATGGACGTCTCCGAGCCGCTCAGCACCGACTTCGACCTGACCTCGCTGCTCGGCATCAACGACCTGTACCAGCACGACATCGCCCGCAGCTGGGCGGAGCGCCCGCGCGGCAAGCGGCTGCGGGTGCCGATCGGCGTCGGCGCGGACGGCAAGCCGGTGGAGCTCGACATCAAGGAGTCCGCGCAGGGCGGGATGGGCCCGCACGGCATGCTGATCGGCGCCACCGGCTCCGGCAAGTCCGAGCTGCTGCGCACCCTGGTGCTGGCCCTCGCGCTCAGCCACTCCTCCGAGACGCTCAACTTCGTCCTCGTCGACTTCAAGGGCGGCGCGACCTTCCTCGGCCTGGACCAGCTGCCGCACACCTCCGCGGTGATCACCAACCTGGCCGACGAGGCCGCCCTGGTCGACCGGATGCGCGACGCCCTGCACGGCGAGATGAACCGCCGCCAGGAGCTGCTCCGCTCGGCCGGCAACTACAGCTCGCTGCTCGACTACGAGACCGCGCGGGCCGCCGGCACCCAGCTCGACCCGCTGCCGACGCTCTTCGTGGTGGTCGACGAGTTCAGCGAACTGCTCTCCGCGCACCGCGACTTCATGGACCTGTTCATCATGATCGGCCGGCTCGGCCGCTCCCTCGGCGTCCATCTGCTGCTCGCCTCGCAGCGGCTGGACGAGGGCCGGATGCACGCGCTGGAGTCCCACCTGTCCTACCGGGTCGGCCTGCGCACCTTCTCCGCCATGGAGAGCCGCGGCGTGCTCGGCGTGCCCGACGCCTACCAGCTGCCCTCCCAGCCCGGCAACGGCATCCTGCGCAGCGACATCGCCACCCTCACCCGGTTCAAGGCCGCGTACGTCTCCGGGCCCTACCGACGCCGGCGCGGCGCCGTCCAGCAGGCCGCCGTGGCCGGCCAGATCGTGGCCTACGGCACCGAGTACGTCGCCCCGCGCGACCCCGACCCGGAGGTGCTGGCCGCCGAGGAGGCCAGGGCGGCGACCGAGGAGGACGCCCCGAACCTGCTGGACCTGGCGGCCGCGCGGATGCTCGACGCCGGCCCGCCCGCCCACCAGGTCTGGCTTCCGCCGCTGGAAACCCCGCCCACCCTGGACGAGCTGCTGCCGCCGCTCACCCCCACCGCGCGGCACGGGCTGGCGCCCGACGGCCGCCCGGCCGTCGGCACCCTGACCGTGCCGGTGGGTGTGGTGGACCGCCCGTTCCAGCAGATGCGCGAGCTGCTCACCGCCGACCTGTCGGCCGCCGGCGGGCACGTCGGCATCGCGGGCGGCCCGCAGAGCGGCAAGAGCACCCTGCTGCGCACCCTGATCACCGGGCTGGCGCTCACCCACACGCCGCAGGAGGTCCAGTTCTACTGCCTGGACTTCGGCGGCGGCACGCTCTCCTCGCTCCGCGGCCTGCCGCACGTCGGCGGTGTCACCGGGCGCCACGACCCGGAGCGGGTCGGCCGCACCATCGCCGAGGTCAACGCCGTCATCGCGCGCCGCGAACTGCGCTTCGCCCAACTGGGCGTCGACTCCATGACGACCTTCCGCCGCCGCCGGGCCGCCGGCGACCCGGAGCTCGCCGACGACCGGCACGGCGACGTGTTCCTGGTCGTCGACGGCTGGGGCACCCTGCGCCAGGAGTTCGCGGACCTGGTGGCCGCACTGACCCCGATCGCCTCCCGGGGCCTCAACTACGGCGTGCACCTGGTCGTCGCGGCGGCCCGCTGGGGCGAGATGTCCACCGGCGTGCGCGACCAGTTCGGCACCCGGTTCGAGCTGCGGCTCGGCGACCCCATCGACTCCATGATCAATATGCGGGCCGCCGAGACCGTCCCGCACAGCCCCGGCCGGGGCCTCACCAAGGAACGGCTGCACTTCCTCACCGCCCTCCCCCGGATCGACGGCCAGGGCACCTCCGAGGACCTCGCCGACGGCATCGCGGACCTCGCCGACGCCCTCAACGAGCACTGGACCGGCCCGCGCGCGCCCGAGGTGCGGATGCTGCCGCTGCTGCTGGACGCCTCCTCGCTGCCCGCCCCCGAGGGCCGGCTGCGGATCGCCCTCGGCCTGGAGGACACCGCGATCTCGCCGCTCTGGCACGACTTCGAGGAGTCGCCGCACCTGCTGGTGGTCGGCGACAGCGAGAGCGGCAAGACCAACCTGCTGCGCCTGCTGGTCGACGGCATCACCTCCGCCTACACCCCGGCCGAGGCCCGGATCATGCTGGTCGACTTCCGGCGCGGGCTCTACGAGAGCGTCCCGGAGGAGTACCGGCTCGGCTACGCCGTCTCGGTGGACATCCTCAAGCAGGTCGTCACCGGCGCGGCCCGGGCCATGGAGGCCCGGCTGCCCGGCGAGGAGATCAGCCCGGCCCGGATGCGGCTGCGCGACTGGTGGACCGGACCGGAGCTGTTCGTGATCGTCGACGACTACGACCTCATCCCCGGCCAGATGGGCGCCGGCCCCTTCGGCCCGCTCCTCGAACACCTGGCGCAGGGCACCGAACTCGGCCTGCACCTGATCGTCGCCCGCTCCGCGAACGGCATCGGCCGCGCCTACAGCGACCAGCTGCTGCGCCGGCTCCAGGACGTCAACACACCCGTCACCCTGCTCTCCTGCCCGCCCAGCGAGGGCACCCTGTTCGGCAGCATCAAGCCGAGGGTGCTGCCGCCCGGCCGGGGCCTGCACATCACCCGGCGCCGGACGGTCCAGGTGCAGACCGGTCTGATGCCCGATCCGGAGCCGGAGCCCGAGCCGGCCGGGGCGGCGGACCCGTCGGCGCGGGCCTGACGGCCCTCCGGCAGCGCGCCCCACGGCCCCCGCCGGGCCCCCGGTGAACCGGGCGCCCGGCGGGGGCCGTAGTCCTGGACGATGAGCCTCTCCCGCACCGGTGCGCGCTCCGGCGACCCCGCACCCCCGGCCGAGCCCCGCCGCCGCTTCGGACTGCGGCGCGGGGCGCAGCGCGCGCTGCCCGCCGGGGACACTCCCGCCGCGCCCGGCCCCGCCGCGCCCCTCCCGGTGCCGGCACCCGCCCGCGCCGGGGAACCGGGCCCCTCGGTGCTCCGCGAGGTCGGCCCGCACTTCGTGATCGCCTCCGCCACCGCCCACCCGAACGAGCTGAAGGCCGCGATCGGCGCCCTGCGGCCCGTCCCCGACGCCGTCGTAGTGATCGCCGCCGCGCCGGACTCGGCCAAGGTCCTGCGCGACCGGATGACCGACCTCGGCGTGATCACCCGCGCCCGGGGCGCCACCCACCTGGTGCTCGCCGCCTCCGGACTGGCGGCCCTCGCCCCCAACGGCCGCCGCCCGGCCGAGGTGGTCGCCGAACGCTCCGGAGTGCCGGTCGTCGCCCCGGACGGCCTGGTGGACGGCCTGGTGGAGATCACCCCGGCCGGCCACCTCACCGTCAACGACCCCGAGGGCGCGGTCGCACGCTCCTCGTGGTGGCGGTGCGAACCCGGCGAGCAGCCCCGGCGGGTGGCCGGCACGATCGGCGCCGTCGCCCCCGTGGAGTCGCGGCGCACCCGGCCGACCG
>NZ_JZWY01000970.1:0-5101 GCF_000966955.1 Streptomyces sp. NRRL S-495 | reverse complement strand
GCACCCGGCCGACCGCCTTCGTCGAACCGCCCGCCGTTCCCGCCCCCGCCGCCGCCCGGGGCCGGGCGAACGCCGTCCGCGTCCTGCGGCTGCCGGCCGGCTTCTGGCTCACCGACCCGTCCGACCCGGCCACCACCCCGCTGCCCGACCTGCGGCTGGCGGCCGCCCCGCCCGGCACCGCCGTCATCGTGATCGGCACCCCGACCCAGCCCGTCCTGCTGCCCGAGGACTTCGCCGAGGCCGTGCTCTCCCTGCCGCTCGGCTCCGACCGTCCCCTGATCAGCGCCCCGTGGGCGGCCCCCGACGAACTCTCCGCGCTCATCGGCGCGCTGACCGCCCGTACCGCCCGGCCGGTGCAGGCCGCGATCGGCCTGCCCGTCCTCGGCCACGGCGGCCCCACCTCGCGGGTGCTGGACCGCGAGGGCCGGATCGGGTGGGAGCCGTTCCTGCTGCGCCTCTCCTCCGCCCCCGGCTGCCCCACGACGCCCGCCGCCTGGCGCAACGGCGGCTCCGACTGGCGGACCGCCGGGCCCGGGGTGTTCCAGGCGTTCCCGTACTGGGCGCTGGAGGCCGTCCCGGCCGGGCTCTGGCTCCGCCCCGAACCGCCGCACGTGCTCACCCCGCGCTTCCGCCGGCCCGAGCCGAGCCGCCCGCTGCTGATCGTCGGGGAACGGGACCGCCCGGTGCCCGCCGACGCCTTCGAGGAGCTGGGAGCCCTCCTGGGCCGGCTGCCGGCGGTCGGCGCCGAGGGGTTCGGGCTGCTCGTCCACGGGCTGCTGGAGCCCGCCGCCGAAACCGTCGGGCGGTTCGTCGCCCGGACGTACGAGCTGGAGTGGCTCGGCGCCGAGCAGCCGGCCGGCGGGCCGCCCGCCGTGGCGCCGGTGTCGTACGGCATCGGCGGCACGGACGCGGCCCGGCGCGGGGCGCCGGTGACCGCGCCGGTATCCGCGCCCGCCGCCGTCGGCGGACCGGGGCAGCACGCGCCCGCCGCGCTGGGACCTGGCGCTTCCGCCTCCTCCGCGCACCGGGTTCCGACCGTCCCCGGGCCGGCCGCCCCCGGCGGGTCGCGGACCGCCTCGCGCGGCGAACTGCCGACCGGTCACCGGGTGCCGCCCGTGCCGGACACCGGGGGCGCGGCCGGGGCCGGCAGCGAGGCCGGTGCCGGCGCCGGGAGCCGGTTCGAGTCGCAGGCCGAAGCCCCGCTCCGGCACCGGATGCCGCCCGTTCCCGAACCCGGGGCCACGGACGGGGCCGAAGCGCCGCTGCCGCCCCGGACGCCCGCCGTCGGCGACCCCTCCCCGGAGCCCGGGGAGGAGAGCCCGTACGCGTCCCAGGCCGATCCCCGGGCCCGGCACCAGGTACCCACGGATCCCGGGACCCTGCCCGGCCAGGAGCCCGGGCCCGAGGCCGAAGCGGTTCCGGTCTCCCTGCCCACGCCCGTCCGGGCCACCGGTGCGCCCGCCACCGGCAGCCTCGCCGGGGCCGGAGCGCCGACCCGGCGGGTCCCCCTGGCGAGCGCCGACCCGGCCACCGACCCCGCCACCGGCGCGGGCGCACCGCCCTCGGCCGGAACCGCCACCGCCGGGTCCGGGTCCGGCCTCGGCGGCCGGACCGGCGGGGCGGGCGAGCCGGACGGCCCGCCGGTCCGGACCCCCGAGGTCCCCCCGCTCGCGCCGACCTCGCCGTCCGCACCGTCCGCGCCGTTCGCGCCGTTCGCCGGACCGGAGCCCGAGCCGCCGTCCGAGCCCGTCGCCCCGGAGGAACCGACGGAGGAACCGACGGAGGAGCAGGCGCCCGAGCCGACGCCAGAGCCACCAGTGACGGCCCCCGAGGCACCGGCGGCCGTACCGGAACCGGCCCCGGCCCGGTACTTCGGCCTCGACGACAGCCCGGCCCCGGTCACCGCGAGCAGCGCCGCCGAGCGCGACACCGTCCGGGCCCAGCTCGGCGACCACTACCACCGCTGCACCGGCCGGGTCGAACTGCTCGCCACCCGGCTCCCCGGTCTGCGCTCCACCTCGCAGGACGACTTCAAGCCCGACCTGGCCGCCGTCCTGCTCCACCACACCGACGCCGGCGTGCCCGCGACCCGTGCCGCCCTGATCGCGGCCGCGCGGTCCGGGGACCCGGAGCTGCGGCCGTTCCTGCGCTGCCTCGGCTCCGGTCTGCGCCGGCTGCCGAGCCATCACGGCGCGGTGCTGCTCGGCGCCGGGGCCGGTCTCGACCCGGAGTCCGTGCTGGCGCACTACCCGACCGGCCGACAGTTCCGGGAACCGGCACCGCTTGCCGGGCTGACCGCGCCGGGGGCCGAACTCCCGGGCTCGTCCGTGGAGTTCCTCGTCTGGTCGGCCACCGGTCGGCGCACCTCCGTCTTCGACCCGACCGACGGCCCGGCCCAGGCGGCCTTCCCGCCGGGCACGGCGTTCACCGTGGTCGGCCAGGTGCCCGCCGACGGCGACCGCCCGGCCTGCGTCCTGCTGCGCGAATCCGGCGGCGATCCGTCCGAGCGCAACCGCAACTCGCTGACCCGGCTGCGCGCGTGGCTGGAGCGACGGGCGGCGATGCCCCCGGCCGAACGCCCCCGGGCCGAGTCCCCCGAACGCTTCCACCTCACCCCGGGCGTCCACCTCGACACCCCCGAACCGCCGGACACCACCCCCGACAGCCCCGAGGACCCCGAGGACCCCGAGGACCCCGGCGCCCCGACCGGCTGACCCCCGGCCGGGGCGCCGGGGCCCCGGCCGGGGAACGTCCCTAGCGGCCGCTGCCCCAGGCTTCGGTACCCGCCACCGGCGCCGCCCGCTCGGCCTCCACCGCCCGCGCCGGCACCGCCCGGGCCGTCGGCGCGGGCCACACCGCCGGGGCCACCCGGCCCGTCGGCAGTCGGCCCGCCTCCACCGGGACGGCGTTCAGCAGGGCCCGCTGCCCGGCCTCCCCGGCCCGGACCCCCGGCACCGTCCGCGCGGCCGCCGCCCCTGACACCGCAGGCACCCCGGGCATCGCGGGCACACCGGGCATCGCAGGCACGCCGGGCATCGCGGGCACGCCCGGCACCGCCCCGCCGACCGTGCCCAGGCCCGCACCGGAGCTGGTCCGCAGCCCCCCGCGGACGGCCGGGCCCACCGCCTCGGCGGCGGCCGGGGCCGCGCCCGGACGCTCGGCCACCGTCGCGGACAGCCGCAGGACGAAGTTCCGCTCGGTCGGGTCTCCGTTCGGCCAGTCGCAGTCCTTGCTGCGCACGATCCGGCTGCGCAGGCCGCCGGAGGTCTGCCACGGGTACGGCAGCACCCGGACATTGGGCCGCCAACCCACGCCGGGCACGCAGTGCTGCAGTTCCAGCTCCCACTCCTCGGCCTGCACGTCCAGGGAGGCCCCGGCCCTCCCCTCCAGCACGAAGGTGCCGTACGGGGTGCGCACCACCGCGCGCTGCTCGTAGTAGGCGTCCTTGTCGAGGACGGTGATCCGCAGCGGCCCGTTCATTCGCAGCATGGTGGCCCTTCCCGGCGGTCGAAATCTCGGAACCGCGACGGCCCCGCACTCTGATCGACGGGGCGTCCGGAGGCCCGGGTTCACCTCCCGCCGACAGGTGAACCCCAAGTGGACGCCCGTCCGTTGAACACGGGAGACAGGTCCTCCGGCTGTCCGCCCCGGGGCCCCGAGGCTGGTCCGGGGACCCCCTTCGGCGGTTCCCCTTCGGGCAGCCCGGCGGGCCCGATCGCGCACACCTCCCGAACCGCCGGGCACGCGCTCCGCCCGGACGGTCCGCGCCAGTGGGACCCCGCTCCCGGGCCGCCGCCCCCGGCCGTCGCCCATCGGCCCGCCCGCAGCGCCGCCCGCACCCGCCGCCGCGGCGCCCGACCCGCCCGACGGCCCGTTCGTCAGCACGCGGACGACAGTGCCTCACCGGCGGCGCGACGGCGGACCCCGGAAGCGCGCCGGGCGGACGCACCGTCCGCTTCCGAGCGGGGAACGCCCCCGCGCGCCCCCGCGAGGACCACGAACCGGCTGGCGTCAACCCCCCGGTCGGACAGATACCCACCATTCCCGAAATCGCACACCGAACGTCACAAGACGAACCTTCAGCGTGGCTAGACTGCGCCCCGCACAGGGATGGAAACCCTCGTCCACCCGCTCTCACCAGGGAGGATCCGTGTTCGTTCGGCTGCTGGGTCCGGTGGAACTGCGGACCGCCGACGGCCGGTCCGTCGAGCCCGCCGCCGCCAAGCGGCGCGCCACGCTGGCCCTGCTGGCGCTCGAACTCGGCCGTACCGTCCCGGTCGGACGCTTCTTCGAACTGCTGTGGGGCGACGCGCCGCCGGCCCGGGCCCGGGCCGCGCTGCAGGGCCACATCGCCGCGCTGCGCAAGCTGATCGCCGGCTCGGGCCTCGTCCTCTCCACCCGTCCGCCCGGTTACCGGCTGGACGGCCCGGCGGACGCGGTGGACTCGCTGCTGTTCGAGCGGCTGGTCGCCGAGGCCGCCGCACGGAGCGCGCCGGACGGTGACGAGGTGGCGGCCGGGCTGCTGCGCCGGGCGCTCTCCCTGTGGCAGGGGCCCGCCGCGCTCGCCGACCTGCCCGAGACCGACCTGCGGGACGCGCTCGCCGACCGGCTGCGGAAGGACCGGACCCTCGCGCTGGAGTCCTGGGCCGACCGCCTGCTCCGGCTCGGGCTGGGCGCGGACGCCGTGTCCGAGCTCGACCGCGCCACGGAGGCCGATCCGTGGAACGAGGCGCTGGCCGCGCGGCTGGTGCTCTGTCTGCAGCAGTCCGGGCGCTCGTGGGACGCCCTGAACGCGTATCACCGCACCCGCCGCCGGGAGCCGGAGCGGGAACGACGCCGGGACCGGTCCGCCTCATCGGCCGGCCCCGGCCCGACACCGCACCGGCCACAGCCACGCCGACCGCACCCGCCCCGGTCACCACCGCCCCGGCCGTCCGGCCGCCGACGGCGGTGCCGTACACGAGCTGCAAGTCGACCCCCCGCCCCTCCGACGGCGGACGCGCGGCCGTCACCCGGCCCACGCCCACGTCCACCGCACCCGCCACCCGGCCCGCCGCACCCCCGGCCCCGACTGCCCCCCCCCACCCACCCCCCCCCCCCC
>NZ_JZWY01000969.1:0-7943 GCF_000966955.1 Streptomyces sp. NRRL S-495 | reverse complement strand
GGCCCCGGGTCCGCTCGGGCAGGGGCGCGCCCGGGTCCGTCCGGGTCCCGGGCCTGTTGGGCGGTGGCTGGCGTCAGAGCATGGCGGTGCCGCCGTCGACCAGCAGGTAGCCGCCGGTCAGGTAGGACGCCTCCTCGGAGGCGAGGAAGGCCACGGTGTGTGCGACGTCCTCCGGGGTGCCGTTGCGCCGCACCGCCGTGCGCGCCGCGTTGGCCGCGCGCACCGGCTCCGGGATGTGCGTGGCGAGCTCGCTGAGGATCAGACCGGGCGCCACCAGGTTGACCCGGACTCCCGCCGGTCCCACTTCGCGGGCCAGCGTCCGTACGGCGGCGTCGAGGGCCGACTTCGCCATCGAGAGCGTCCCGAACCCCTCCGGGGAGCGCCGGGAGAGCGACGCGCCGACCGCCACCACCGTGCCCCGGCCGCGTTCGACCATGCCCGGGACGACCAGCCGCACCGGGTGGAGGAAGGCCCGCAGCTGGGCGTCGACCACCGCCAGGGCGTCCTCCGGGGCGGTCCGCAGCAGCGGTGACGGCCGGCCGGCCCGGGCGCCGACGCCGATCGCGTTGGCCACCAGGATGTCCACCGGCCCGAGTTCCCGCTCGGCCCGGGCCACCAGGTCGGCGGCCCGGGCGGCGTCGGTGACGTCCGCCTGCAGGGCGAGCGCGCGCCCGCCGGCCGCCTCGATGGCGGCGACGAGGGTCTCGGCGGCGTCCTTGTCGGTGTGGTAGTTGACGGCGACGGCGGCGCCGCGCTCGGCGAGCAGTCGCGCGGTGGCGGCGCCGATGCCGCGGCTCGCGCCGGTGACCAGGGCGGTCCGACCGCTGAGCGCGGCGGCGCGGGCACCCGCACCCGTGGGCGGGCACCCGCACCCGTGGGGGTGCCGGTGCCCGCGCCGTTGGTGCCGGTCTCGTCGGTGCCGCTCTCGTTGGTGCTGCCGGTGCTGTCGGTGCTGTCGTGCCGTGGGCTCGGGCTGGGGCTCGGGTTCATGGGAGGTCCTTTCGTCCCCGCCCGAACCGCTCGGCGCGGGCAGGGTCCGTCAGTGGGCGGCGCCCGCCTGCAGGCCCCGCCGCAGCGGCAGCCGGAAGACGAGCAGGAAGACCAGCGCGTACACCGCGATCTCGTAGAAGAGGCTGCGGTCCATCGAGTGGGAGAAGTGCTTGCGGGTCGTTTCCTTCATGGTGTCGGCGACCAGCGCGGACACCGCCGGGTCACCGGCCTGGGCGGCCTGGCCGATCAGCGCGGTGCAACTGGGCTGGATCTTGCCCGGGTCGTCGGCGCCCGACTGGTCCTTGAAGCAGGTGATCAGCCCGTCCTCCAGCGCCTGGGCGGTCTGCGGTGAGACCGACGTGGTGCGCAACCGGTCGCCGAAGGAGGGGAGTTCGGCCCGGGCGGCGGCCGTCGCGTTGCCGCTGAGCAGCCCGAAGAAGATCGCTCCGAGCACGGCCACGCCGACCGCGTTGCCCGCCTGTCCCAGGGTGGCCTGGACGCCGGACGCGGAGCCCGCGCTCGGCCCGGTGGCCTCGGCGAGGACGAGGTCGTTCACGGTGGTCACGATCATGCCCAGGCCGATGCCGACGATCACCTCGGCGGGAGTGAGCTTCCAGATCGTCAGGTCCGTCGGATAGGTGCGCAGGGTGTACATCAGCGCGACCATGCCCGCGATCATCACGACGGCACCGATCTGCAGCACGACCTTGCCGAGCTTGGGCAGCAGCGGGATCGCGATGCCCGAGGCGAGGCCGGTGCCGAGGGCGATCGGCAGGAAGGCGAGCCCGGTCTTCAGCGCGGAGAACTGGTGGCCCGCCTGGAGTTCGATCGCGAGGATCAGGAAGACCGAGGACACGCCGGCGAAGCAGAGGAACTGGATCACCAGCCCGAGGCCGAAGGAGCCGCCGCGGAACTGGGTGAGGTCGACCACCGGGGAGCCGCCGCGCTCCTGCAGCCGCCGCTGGTTGACCCAGAAGAGGAACAGCACCGGCACCGAGAGGCCGAGCAGCAGCCAGATCCACCAGGCCCAGTCGGCCTGCGGCCCCTGGATCAGCGGGAAGATCACCAGGGTGACCGCGAAGGTCCCCAGCAGCGCCCCGCGGATGTCCAGCCGGGTCCGTTCCTCCGCGCGCCGCTCCCGCAGCAGCCGCCAGGCGCCGACCGCCGCGAGCACGCCGATCGGAATGTTGATCAGGAAGATCGGCCGCCAGTCGGTGCCGAAGAGATCGAGGTCGATCAGTTCGCCGCCCAGCAGCGGTCCCGCCATGCCGGCGAGCCCGGTCACGGCGCCGAGCGCCCCGAACGCGGCCGCGCGGTGCTTGCCGAGGAAGGTCACATGGATCAGCGACACCACCTGCGGGAACATCAGGGACGCCGCCAGCCCCTGGATCAGCCGGAAGCCGACGATGAGCGGTCCGGACGTGGCGATGCCGCAGAGCAACGAGGCCACCGTGAAGGCCGCCACGCCGTAGACGAAGACCCGCCGCGCGCCGTAGATGTCGCCGAGCCGACCGCCGGTCACCAGGCCTGCGGCGAACGTGAGTTGGTAGCCCGCGAGGACCCACTGGACCTCCGCGTAGCTGGCGCCCAGCGAGTCCTGGATCTGCGGCGACGCGACCGTGACCACGGTGACGTCGAGCAGCTCCATGAAGGCGGCCAGCAGGATGACGGCAAGGCCCAGCCAGTCCCGGCGGGAGGGGGGCCGGGGTTCGGTGGGTGGTGCGGGGGTAGTGCTCACGTCGGTGTTGGTCACAGCTGCTCCGATCGTTACCCAGGTCACACAACCATTAGCAGCCTAACGAACGAATTAAGCGACGGTCAACCGCCCGGGGCTGGTCAACGCACCGGTCGGCGCTACGCTTCACAGAGGATTTCGTGACGAATGGGAGGTTGGGATGCCCGGCCGGCAGAGCGCAGAACGGTTCGCCGCCGAGGCGGACGCCGGTCCGACGTGGCTGCGGACCAGCGTCGCGCCCAAGCTGCACCTGACCGCGAAGTCCTGTCGCGCGTTCTTCGAGGAGCGCCTCGCCGAGGCCGGCGCGACCTTCGCGGCCTGGACGGTGCTCGCCGCCCTCAAGCTCGAGGGCCCGATGATCCAGCGCGCACTCGCCCAGTACCTGAGCATCGAGGGCCCGACGCTCTCCCGACACCTGGAGTCGATGGAGCGGCGCGGCCTGGTCGTCCGCAAGCGCACCGACGTCGACCGCCGGGCGGCGACCGTGGAGATCGCGCCCGACGGCGAGGAGATGTACAACCGGATCTCCTCCGTCGCGATCAGCAGCCAGCAGGACATGCTCAAGGGCCTCAGCGACCGGGAGGTCGCGCAGCTCGCGACGCTGCTGGACCGGATCCTGGAGAACGTCGGGCCGCGCTGAGGGCGGGCCGCGCCGGCGTCGGGGCGTCAGTCCGCCGCGGCCGCCGGTGCGGTGCGCGCGAGCAGGCGGAGCGCGCCGGACGGGCACAGCCGCACGGCCTCCTCCACCCCCTCCCGGTCGGCGCGCCCCAGGCCGTCCAGGCCCTCGCGCAGCAGGACCACGATGCCGTCGTTGTCCTGGTCGAACACCTCCGGAGCGGACAGCACGCACTGTCCGGCGCCCACGCAGTCGTCGTGGAGCACGTCGACGCGGAGCGCGTCGCCGGCGGTGCTGCCGCTGCCGCTGCCGGCGTCGGCGCTGGTGCCGGTGCCGTTGCCGGTGGATCCGTCGGTGCGGTGGTTCTCGGTCATGCCTAGGCCCCCCAGGTGATCAGAAGTTCGTTGACGCCCTGCACCGTGCCGCCGTCGCGCAGCACCAGGTCGCTCCGGTCGACCGCGAGCCGCAGGTCGGGGATGCGGGAGAACAGCGCGGGCAGCGCGATCTGCAGCTCCGCGCGGGCGAGGTTCTGGCCCAGGCACTGGTGCACCCCGTACCCGAAGGCGAGGTGGTGCCGGCTGCCCCGGGCGATGTCGAAGGCGTCCGGGTCGGTGAACGCGGACGGGTCGCGGTTGGCCAGTGAGTGCGAGACCACCAGGCTGTCGCCCCGCTTGACGGTGATGCCGCCGACCTCGACGTCCGCGACCGCCACCCGGGTGCCCGCGATGTCCGCGATCGACAGGTAGCGCAGCAGCTCCTCGACCGCCGGCCCCACCAGTGCCTCGTCCCCGCGCAGCTTCGCCAGCTGCTCCGGGTGTGCGAGCAGGGTGATCACACCGAGGGTGATCATCGAGGCGGTGGTCTCGTGCCCGGCGATCAGCAGCATCAGCGCGTTCATGATGAGTTCGTGCTTGGCCAGCCGGTCGGTCGCCACGTGCTCGGTCGCGATCCGGCCGATCATCCCGGCGCCCGGCTGCTTCAGGCAGGCCGAGATCAGCTCGTCGAAGTACGCGATGAGCAGCCCGACCGACTCGATCGCCTGCTCCGGGCTCTCCGCCTGGACCAGGTTCTGGCTGGTCTCCTGGAAGAACGTGTGGTCCGAGTACGGCACCCCCAGGATCTCGCAGATCACCCGGGACGGGACCGGCAGCGAGAACGCCTGCACGAGGTCGAGCGGGCCGCCGCGCGCCAGCATCTCGTCGATGTGTTCGTCGACGATCGCCGCGATGTCCGGCCGGATCGCGTTGATGCTGCGGACCGAGAATTCCGCGAGCATGGTCCGGCGGTGCCGGGTGTGGTCCGGCGGGTCCATTCCGACGAAGGACGGCGGCTGGAACCGGATTCCCTCCATGCGCTCGGAAACAATCGGATATCCCGGATTCATCCGGTCCGCCGAGAGGGCCGTGCCCCCCAGCAGTTGCCGCGCGGCCTCGTACCCGCTCACCACCCAGGCCGGCGACCCGTCGTAGAGCGTGGCCGCCCGGACCGGCGCACCGTCGCGGAACGCCTGGTAGCCGGACGGCGGGAGATACGGGCAGGTCCGGTCCTGCGGGAACAGCGGCGGCTCCGCGGCCGGGCCGGCGCGCCCCTCCCGGACCGGTTCGCTGTCGGTGTTGACGGTCTCGCTCATGCGACCCCCTCGGATCACCTGGATCGACTTCCGTGTCGACAGGCAGGCTATGGTTGGGCGATTAATTTTCGATCAAATGAATTACGGGCTGCCCGGCTGGACCCGGAGTTCCACCGGAGTTCCATCGGAGTTTTTCACCGGCGGTTTTCGCCGGGTGATTTCCCGGACGACTTCCCGGACGACTTCCCGGGTGATTCGCCGGGTGATTCGCCGGATGGTTTCCCGGCCCGGAAGCGGCGGCGCAGCCGGAGCTCGAGCGGATGCTCCACGAAGCGGTAGAAGAAGGCCGAGACGGCGAGTGTGATCGCCAGCGCCAGCACCGCGTGGCCCAGGTGTCCGGTCCGCGCCGGCACCGGGTCGGTGAAGAAGTCCGCGACCTTGCGGCCCGGGGAGGCGGCCAGCGCCACCGGCAGGATCACCGTGAACTGGAAGAGGTAGAAGGCGTACGACCACTGACCGAGCCGCACCATCGGCCGCGAGCGCAGCAGCGAGGGTCCGCCGTCCAGGTCCCGCCGGGCCAACGCGGCGATCAGCAGTGCGAAGAACGGGGTGAGCGCGGGGTCGACGGCGTCGAACAGCACCTGCGCGCGGAACGCCTCGCCGCGCAGCAGCCAGAGCGTGACCAGCGGCACCAGCAGTGCCGCCAGCGCCACGTCCACCCGGACCGCCCGCCACCCGCGCCGTACCGCGATCGCCGCTGCCACTCCGATCAGGAACTGCGGGATCCGCGCGACCGGCGCGTAGACCCCGAACACGGCCGGCCCGTAACCGTCCAGGCTGGACACCCGGAACACGGGCGGGTACGCCACCCAGAGCCCGATCCGCACCGCCCACAGCACCGCCACCGACCCGGCCACCAGCACGACCAGGCGGCGCGTCGACCAGCCGGTCATCCGGCGGGCGATGCCGGGCAGCAGCGCGTAGAAGAACGCCTCGCAGGAGAGCGACCAGGTCACCGGCGTCGCACCGGTGAGGATCCAGTCCGGTACCCAGGCCTGGACCAGCAGGATCGCGGAGAGCGCGACCACCAGCAGGTGCAGCGGCGAGCCCGAGTCCTTGTTCGGCAGCGCGAACAGCGTCGGCAGCAGCGCGGCCACCGCCAGCAGCGGCCACACCCGGGCGAACCGGCGGCCGTAGAACGAGCGCGCGGAGTCGGCCCCCGTCCAGGTCCAGGCGAGCACGAAGCCCGACAGGACGAAGAACAGCGAGACCCCCGATTCCCCGAGCGAGAACAGGCCCCGGGTGTGCGGCAGCGGCAGCAGGATGTTGATGTGCGACAGGAAGACGCCGAAGGTGGCGATCCAGCGCAGCCCGGTCAGGGAGTCCAGCCGGACGCCGGCCGGCACCGGGCGACCGGCCCTGGGTGGACTGCTGCCCCTCGGCAGGCCGCCGCGCTTCTCGACCGACGCGCTCGACATACGGCCCTCGCCTCCACTAGCTCCGGCCCTGCCGTCCGGGCCCGTGTGTGCACGGGCCCGCTCAGGGGCAGAGCCATCCCACCGGGTGGCGATGAAGCCGGGGTCAAGCGGACGCAAACGCCCCCCGGTGTCCGTGGCCGGGGCGGCCGGGACGACGATGGGGCACTGTGTCGACCAATCATCCTGCCAATTCGCCGGCCGACGGAGACTCGCCGCCGACCCACGCCCCGTCCCCTGCCCCGTCCTCCGCCCCGTCCTCCGCCCCGTCCTCCGCGCCGCCGCGGTCCCGCTATCGGCGGCTGGCCAGGGGAGCCTTCGCCGACCTCAGCCCGTTGCGCGACCACGCCGACTACCGGCGGGTGTGGTTCGGCCAGTCCATCTCCTCCATAGGCCAGCAGATGACGGCCGTCGCCGTCTCGGTCCAGGTCTACGACCTCACCGGCTCCACCTTCGCGACCGGCCTGGTCGGCCTCTTCTCCCTGGTCCCGCTGATCGCCTTCGGCCTCTACGGCGGCGCCATCGCCGACACCGCCGACCGCCGCCGGCTCGGCCTGATCGGCTCGGCCGGCCTCGCCGTCGTCTCCGCCGTCCTCGCCGCCCAGGCGATCGCGGGCCTCGGCCTCGTCGCGGTCCTCTACGTCGCGGTGGCCCTCCAGGCCGCCTTCTTCGCGCTCGCCTCGCCCGCCCGCTCGGCGATGATCCCGCGCCTCGTCCCCGCCGAGCAGCTCCCCGCCGCCAACGCCCTGAACACCGTCAGCATGAACCTCGGCCTCACCGTCGGCCCCATGATCGGCGGCGTCCTCATCGGCGCCTACGGGGTCCAGGCCGCCTACCTGGTCGACACCGTCGCCTTCGGAGCCACCCTCTACGCGATGTGGCGCCTGCCCGCCATGCGCCCGCTCGGCGACCGCAAGGGCCGCGCCTCCGTCCTCGACGGCCTCCGCTTCCTGCGCGAGCAGCCCAACCTGCGCACCAGCTTCCTCGCCGACCTCGCCGCCATGATCTTCGGCATGCCGCGCGCCCTCTTCCCGGCCCTCGCCATCACCTTCTACGGCGGCGACGCCCGCACCGTCGGCCTGCTCGCCGCCGCCCCCGCCGTCGGCGCCCTGGCCGGCGCCCTCTTCTCCGGCTGGGTCGGCCGCATCCACCGCCAGGGCGCCGCCGTCATGACCGCCGTCGCCGCCTGGGGCCTCGCCATCGCCGCCTTCGGCCTGGCCCGCAACCTCTGGCTCGGCCTCCTCCTGCTCGCCGCCGCCGGCTGTGCCGACACCATCAGCATGATCTTCCGCAACACGATGATGCAGGTCGCCGCCCCCGACGAGATGCGCGGCCGCCTCCAGGGCGTCTTCATCGTGATCGTCGCCGGCGGCCCCCGCCTCGGCGACTTCGAGTCCGGCGCCGTCGCCTCCCTCACCAGCCCGACCGTCTCCGTCGTCAGCGGCGGCCTCGCCTGCGTCGCCGCCATCCTCCTCCTCGCCGCCCGCCGCCCCGCCTTCCTCCGCTACGACGCCCGCCACCCCACCCCCTGACCCACCACCCCCACCCACCCCCCGA
>NZ_JZWY01000134.1:0-40251 GCF_000966955.1 Streptomyces sp. NRRL S-495 | reverse complement strand
GCGGCCTAGAGCACGGACAGCTCCGCGACCAGGTCGTCCAGGCCCAGCGAGCCCTGCGACAGCGCCGCCATGTGCCAGGCCTTGAGGTCGAACACCTCGCCGCGCGCCTCGTGCGCCGCCCTGGCCGCCGCCCGCCCGCGCAGCCAGGCCCGCTCGCCCAGCTTGTAGCCGATCGCCTGGCCGGGCAGGCCCAGGTAGCGGACCAGCTCGCTGTCCAGGAAGTCGGCGGACAGCCCGCAGTAGCGGCCGAAGAACTCACGGGCGGCGTCCGGCTCGACCCGCTCCCCCGGGCGGTACGGCGAGTCGGCCGGGAAGTCCAGGCCGGCGTGCATGCCGATGTCGACGATCACCCGCAGCGCCCGCATCATCTGCGCGTTGAGGTAGCCGAGCCGGTGGCCCGGGTCGGTGAGGTAGCCGAGCTCGTCCATCAGGCGCTCGGCGTACAGCGCCCAGCCCTCCAGGTTGGCGCTCACCCCGCCGAGGCTGACCTGGTAGGTGGAGAGCCGGTCCGCGACGTAGTTCCACTGCGCGAGCTGCAGGTGGTGGCCGGGGACGCCCTCGTGGTACCAGGTCGAGACGAGGTCCCACTCCGGGAAGCGCTCGCGGCCGAGGGTGGGCAGCCAGGTCCGGCCCGGGCGGCTGAAGTCCAGCGAGGGGGCCGTGTAGTACGGCGCGGCGGCGCTGCCGGCCGGGGCGATCCGGGACTCGACCCGGGTGATCGGCTCGGCCAGGTCGAAGTGGATGCCCTGGAGGTCGGCGATCGCGCCGTCCATCAGCCCCTGGAGGAACTCACGGGCGGCCTCGGCGCCGAACCGCGCGGGGCCGTCGGTCTCCAGCCACTTCATCGCCTGCATCGGGTCGGCGCCCGGCTTCACCTTCTCGGCCTCGGTGCGCATCTGGGCCAGCAGGTCGTGGAACTCCTGCCAGGCCCAGGCGTAGGCCTCGTCCAGGTCGAGGTCGGCGCCGGTCCAGTAGCGCACCCAGCGGCCGTAGCGCTCGCGGCCGACGGTGTCCGGGGCGTCGGCGGCGGCCGGGCCGTAGACCTCGCCCAGCCAGTCGCGCAGGGACACCAGGCCCTCGGCGGCGGCCGTCGCGTGGCCGGACAGCTCCGCGCGCAGCGACTCGGGGGCCTCCCGGACCAGGTCGCCGAACCAGCCGCCCGGGGTGTCGCCGGCCAGCCACTCGCCGAGCTGGCCGATCACCGTGGTCACCTGGCGGGGGCCGGAGAGCAGGCCGCGGGCGATGCCCTCGGCGAGGGTCGCGCGGTACCCGGTGAGCGCCTCCGGCACCCGGGCGAGGCGGCGGCCGAGGATGCCCCACTGCTCCTCGGTGTCGGTGGGCATGAGGGTGAAGACGTCACGGAGGTTGTGCAGCGGCGAGCCCAGGTTGTGGACGGCCCGGAACCGCTCGCCCGCGTCGTGGACGGCGAGTTCGGCGACGAGCCGCTCGCGCAGCAGGCGGGCGCAGCGCCGTTCGGCCTCGTCCCGGGCGGCGTCGGCCGTGGCGACCTGGTCGAGTGCCGCCTCGGCCTCGTCGAGCCGGGCCAGGGTGGAGCGCCCGAGGTCCGCGATCGCCTCGGCCCCGGCCGGGGAGAGGTCGGGGAGGCGGTCGTCCTCGGGGTTCAGGCCCAGGTACACCGCGGTCAGCGGGTCGAGCTCGGCGAGGTCCCGCACATAGGCGTCGGCGACACGGCGGGGGGTGGTGCCGTCGGAGCTGATCAGTTCAACCATCCGGACATCATTTCGTGGCACGCGCCGTTTGCAAGCCCCTACCCGGTGGCATGGACCGGCCAATTGGCTCCCTCCGGCGCGGGCTCACCCGCCCGAGCGATGCCGCCGCCGGTGCCGCAGCACCCGGCCCGGGTCCCACCGGGACCGTCCGTGTGCGAAGCGGAAGAAGCCGAGACCGATCAGCACGGCGCTGAAGTGCCCGAGGTCCGTGAACGTGTGCGAGACCACCAGGGGCACCAGGTAGAAGACGACGACCCCGGTGCCGTAGAGCCACCGCCAGCCGCCCGCGAACCGGTAGGTGAGCACCGCGACCACCCCCGCCAGCGCGTAGGAGACCCCGACGTCCACCGTCTCGGCCATGCTCCGCTGCAGGGTCCCCCGGACGATCCCCCAGGCGACCACGCCCTCGCTCACCAGGGTCGCCAGCACATGCGCGGTCGCGGCCACCACGAACCAGCGCGCGGTGCCCAGCCAGCGCTCGGCGTTGGCGTGGAACACGGTGAACAGCACCGCGTACAGCGGCCAGCTGGACGTCTCGGTCCACAGCGCGCTGGCCACCAGGGCGTGCACCGGACGCGAGCGCAGCTGCTCCAGATTGGTCGAGCGGGCGGCCAGGAACCAGTCCAGGGTGTGCTGGTCCATCCGGGCCACCACCAGGCTGGTGACCCCCAGCACGAGCAGCCACAGGTACGTCCCCGGCGCCGAGCGCACCCACGCCAGGAGCGCCCCGCGCAGGCTTCGCGCGCGGGGCGGCCGTTCCAGCGTGTGCGCCATCCGGCGGGCCTCCTCGGCAGGGCGGCGGAATGCGTCCCATCCTCGGCCGGGGGCCGCTGGAGCGCCTCCCGGGGCCTCCCCCGGGCCGCCCCGGCGCCGGCCTCCCGGCGGGCCGTCCGGGGGGCCGTCCGGGGGGCGGGGGCGACCGCCCGGACAGGCACAAACGCCCGTTCGGAAGATCGGTGCACACCCGGCTCCGATCCGGCCCGGGGCCGTTACGCTGACCGGCATGGAAGCCAGCTCAGCGCCACCGCCAGCCCCCGAACCGGCCGCCAGACCGCGGCGCGCCGGGTACCGGCGGCTGCCGGTGCAGCAGCGGCGCGAGCAGCTGATCGCGGTGGCCCTGGAGCTGTTCGCGCACCGGGCGCCCGAGGAGGTCGGGCTGGACGACGTGGCGCAGGCCGCCGGCGCCTCCCGGCCGCTGGTGTACCGCTACTTCGCGGGCGGCAAGCAGCAGCTGTACGAGGCCGCGCTGCGCAGCGCGGCCGAGGAGCTCACCGGCCGGTTCGTGGTGCCGCTCGCCGGGAGCCCGACCCAGCAGTTGTCCGCCGTCCTGGAGAGCTACTTCGCCTTCGTCGCCGAGCACGGCACCGGCTACTCGGCGCTGCTGCGCGGCGGCTCGGTGGTGGAGACGGCCCGCACCTCGGCGATCGTGGACGACGTCCGGCGGGCGGCGCTGAAGCGCACGCTGCGCCACCTCGGGGTGCGGCAGGCCGGGCCGAGGCTGACCCTGCTGGTGCGCTCGTGGATCGCGGTGGTCGAGGGGGCCTCGCTGAGCTGGCTCGACGAGGGCCGGGAGGTCCCGGTGGACGAGCTGCGGGAGTGGCTGGTGGACCAGTTCGTGGCGATGGCGGCGGCCACCTCGCTGCACGACCCGCAGACCGCCGAGGTGCTGGCCGGGCTGCTGGCCCTGGAGGGCGCGGACTCGCCGCGGACGGCCCGGCTGCGGGCGGCACTGGGCGGCCCGACCGAGTAGCCCGACGCGGCGGGGGCCGGCGGACGCGCGGCCCGGGATCCGGCCCGACCCCCGTGCCAAGGGTCGGGACGGCTGGGCCCTACGCACCGGGCGCCAGGTACGGCGTGCCCGGGCGGCCCAGGGTGACCCCGGCCGGAGTGCCGGTGACGATCACGTCGCCCGGCTCCAGCACCATGAACTGGCTCGTGTAGCGGACCAGCTCCAGCACCGGGAAGACCATCCGCTCGGTGGAGCCGTCCTGGCGCAGCTCCCCGTTGACCCACAGCCGCAGCGGCAGCCGCTGCGGATCGGCCACCTCGTCCGACGTGACCAGCCACGGCCCGAGCGGGGTGAAGGTCTCCGCCGACTTGCCCTTGTCCCACTGGCCGCCGCGCTCGAACTGGAAGGCCCGCTCGGTGACGTCGTTGGCGATGGTGTAGCCGGCGATCACCCCGGCCGCCGCCGCGTGGTCCGGCAGGTAGCGGGCGGTCCGGCCGATCACCACGGCCAGCTCGGCCTCGTAGTCGGTCTTCTCGCCGCCGCGCGGCACCAGCACCTCGTCGTACGGGCCGACCACGGTCGAGCTGGGCTTGAGGAAGATCACCGGTTCGTCCGGGATCGCCGCACCCGCCTCGGCCGCGTGGTCCCGGTAGTTGAGGCCGATGCCGACCACCTTGCCGGGGCGCGCCACCGGCGGGCCGACCCGCTGCCCGCCGATCTCGGCCACCGGCAGCCGGCCGGCCGCCACCTGACCGGCCAGCGCGGCGGCGCCGTCACCGGCCAGCCCGGCGAGGAAGCCGCCGTCGATGTCCGCGGTCACCCCGGAGAGGTCGTACGCGGTGCCGTCCTGGCCCAGCACGACCGGGCGTTCGGCGCCCGGCGGGCCGACACGGAGGAGCTTCATCCGATCCCCACCTCCTAGTTCGTCGAGTTCGTCGAGTTCTTCGCAGCTCGCCGGGCTGCGGACCCGGGCCGCCCGGAGGCGGCGCGGACCGTGCCCGGCCCCTGTGCTGCGAGGTATATCAACGGCGCGCCGCCCCGGACCAGACCGTCCCGATCGGCGAAATCCTCCCAACCGTCCGAGCCCGGCACCGGCCGCACTGGGTGCCCGTACAGTTGACAGCCCGCCGGCCGTCCCGCCGGTTCGTCACGCCAGGGGCGAACACCCGGTCGAACGGCCGCCCGGCGGGGCAGGATCGCCCCCATGGAGATCACCCGCATCCGACCGGAACTGACCCTCGTCACCCTCGACTTCGGCACCGTCTACCTCTGGCGCGACGAGGACGGCTCGCTCACCCTGATCGACACCGGCCCCGCCGGACAGGCCGACAGCATCGAGGCGGCGATCCGCGCCGACGGCGCCGACCCGGCCGCGCTGCGCACCATCGTGCTCACCCACTACCACGAGGACCACGCCGGATCGGCCGCCGAACTCTCCCGGCGGCTGGGCGCCGAGGTGGTGGCCCACCGGCTGGAGGCCCCGGTGCTCCGCGGCGAGCAGCAGCCCCGGCCGATGGTGCTGAGCCCCTTCGAGCAGGAGATCTGGGACAGCCTGCCGAAGCTGCCGCCCGCCCCGCCGTGCACGGTCGACCGCGAGGTGGCGGGCGGCGAGAAGCTCGGCTTCGGCGGCGGCGCGGTGGTGGTGCACGTGCCGGGCCACACGGACGGCTCGATCGCGCTGCACCTGCCGGAGCAGGGTGTGCTGTTCACCGGTGACATCGCGGCCAACGTCGAACACCGCACCATGCCCGGCGTCTTCAACGCCGATCCGGCGCTGGCCGTGGAGTCCTTCCGCCGGCTGTCGGAACTGGAGGCCGACACCGTGCTGTTCGGGCACGGCGTGCCGATCGCCGAGGGCGGCTCAGCCGCTCTGCGCCGTGCCGTCGAGCAGCTCGGCCAGCACTAGCGGACGGGCCGGGTCGGGCGCGGCGTCGGCGCTGTCGCGCTCCCACCGCTCCAGGTCGCGACCGACGTCCTCGCGGGCCCGCGGGTGGCCGTCCAGCGCGGGCAGCAGCTCGCGCAGCAGGGCGACGGCCGCCCGCGGCCGGCCCGAGCGGGCCAGCCACAGCGCCAGGTCGTGGCAGGTGCGCAGGGTCCGGGGGTCGGCCGTCCCGAAGGCCCGGGCGAACTGCGGGATCAGCGCGACCAGTTGCTCGGCGGCCCGCTCGGGCGAGCCGGCCGCGCCGCGCCGCCAGGCGTCGTCGGCCTTCTGCCGCAGGGCCTCCGGGTCGGTGCCGCCCTTGCGGTCCCGCAGCACCTTGAGGTCGCGCAGCCGCTGCCGGACCTCGGCGGCGTCGGCGGGCCGGTCCTCCGCCTTCTTGGCGAGCAGTTGGAGGATCAGCCGGTCCAGGGCCGGGTCGGAGGTGTCCGGGGACGGCGGCTGCTCGTTGAGGTGCGCGTACATCATGGTGACGGCCTGGTCGGCGTTGAACGGGCGGCGGCCGGTGCACAGCTGGTAGAGCACCACGCCGAGGGCGTAGAGGTCGGCCCGGCCGTCGATCGGCAGGCCCGCCCAGCACTCCGGCGCCAGGTAGACCGGCGTGCCGATGACCACATCGGTGGAGGTGAGTCCGCCGGCGGCCGGCTGGGAGAGCAGGCGGGCGATGCCGAAGTCCAGCACCTTGGCCTCGCCGCCGTCGGTGATCATGATGTTCTCGGGCTTGATGTCCCGGTGCACCACGCCGTTGCGGTGCGCGGCGTCCAGCGCCTTGCAGATCTGCCGCACCCACCGCAGCGAGACCGCCGGCTCCGGCAGGCCGTCGCGCATCACCTGGGCCAGCGAGCGGCCCCGGACCAGCTCCATCACCAGGTAGTGGGTCGACCGCGCACCGTCCTGCACCCGCCCGTAGTCGTACAGGGTGACGATGTGCGGATTGGACAGCAGGCCGACCGTCCTGGCCTCGCGGATGAACCGGCCGACCGCCTCCTCGTCGCCCGCCTTCTCGTCGGAGAGCACCTTGAGCGCGACCGCCCGCCCGATGGTCTCGTCGTGGGCGGCCCAGACCACACCGAACCCGCCCCGGCCCAGCTCCCGGTCCAGCCGGTAGCGGCCGCCCACGACATCGCCCGCCTGCATGCGTTCCCCCACCAAGTCCGCCGGAATCGAACACCGTTCATCCTGACCGGGTCACGATAGCGGCGGGGAGCGGCACCCGGGTGAACGACCCCGGGACCGCTCCCCGGCGGCGGTCCCGGGGCCGCCCCGGGGCCGGCGCAGCGGCAGGCCCTACGGCTGCTTGGGCCTGGGCAGGCCGACCGGGTTGACCTCGGAGGTGGGCACCGCCTCGGCGTCCAGGCCCCAGCGCTTCAGCACCTGGGCGTAGCTGCCGTTCCCGATCACCTCGTTGATCGCCCCGTTCAGTGCCTGGACCAGGCCGCTGTCCTTCTTCGTGGTCGCCCCGATCTTGCCGAGCACCTCGGCGCCACCGCCCGAGTAGGTGCCGATCACCTCGGTCTCGCCGGTCTGCACGGCGTGGAAGGCGGCCACCGGGTTGGGGCCGACGTAGGCGTCGATCCGGCCGGAGGAGAGCGCCAGGTAGTAGTCCGAGGAGTTCTGGAAGTACTTGATGTCGGCCGCCTTCAGGCCGTTCCTGGTGTTCTCCTCGTTCCAGGCGATCAGCAGCTTCTCCTGGTTGGTGCCGGAGGCGACGGCGACGGTCTTCCCGGCGATGTCCTTGGGCCCGGTGACCTTCCAGCCGCTGCCCTTCTTCGCCTCGAAGCCGAGGATGTCCAGCCGGTAGGTGGCGAAGTCGTACTTCTCCTTCCTGGCCTCGGTGACGGTGATGTTGGAGATGCCGACGTCGTACTTGCCGCTGTCCAGGCCGACGAAGATGTTCTCCCAGGAGACCGGGTTGAACTCGACCTTGAGGCCGAGCACATTGCCGATCAGCGAGGCGATGTCCGGCTCGACGCCGATCACCGTCCGGTCGTCGTTGGCGTAGAAGTCCAGCGGCGGCGTGGTGCCGAGCGAGTCGACCACGGTCAGCGTCCCGCGTCTCCTGATCTCCTCCGGCACCAGGGCGGCCAGGGCGTCCACCTTGGGCGTGGTCACCCGGTTCTGCTGCGGGGTGAGGTTCACCGCGGTGCCGTTCGGGGCGGTGCTGCCCTTGGCGGGAGCGAGGTCCGCCGCCGCGTCCGAGGAGCTGCCGCAGGCGGCCAGGGTGAGGGCGGCGGCGAGCGCGGCGGCGGTCACGAGGGCGCGACGGGGTAGGGACATGGCGGAACTCCTGCGGGTGAAGGGGTGGGTGGTTCAGAGGACCTTGGCCAGGAAGGCCCTGGTCCGCTCGTGCTGCGGCTCGTCCAGGACCGCCCGCGGCGGGCCCTGCTCGACCACGACGCCGCCGTCCATGAAGACCACGGTGTCGGCGACCTCGCGGGCGAAACCGATCTCGTGGGTGACCACGATCATCGTGGTGCCGGCCCGGGCGAGGTCCTTGACGACGTCGAGCACCTCGCCGACCAGCTCCGGGTCGAGCGCCGAGGTCGGCTCGTCGAACAGCAGCACCTTGGGCTCCAGCGCCAGCGCCCGGGCGATCGCCACCCGCTGCTGCTGGCCGCCGGAGAGCTGGGAGGGGTAGTTCCCGCTCTTGTCGGCCAGGCCGACCCGCTCCAGCAGGGCCATCGAGCGCTCCCTGGCCTCGGCCCTGGACTCACGCTTGACCTGGACCGGCGCCTCCATCACGTTCTCCACCGCGGTCATGTGCGGGAAGAGGTTGAAGCGCTGGAACACCATGCCGATGTCCCGCCGCTTGAGCGCGACCTCGCGGTCCTTGAGCTCGTAGAGCTTGTCGCCCCGCTGCCGGTAGCCGACCATCTCGCCGTCCACCCAGAGGCGGCCGCCGTTGATCTTCTCCAGGTGGTTGATGCAGCGCAGGAAGGTGGACTTGCCGGAGCCGGACGGGCCGACCAGGCAGAACACCTCGCTCTGCTTGACCTCCAGGTCGATGCCCTTGAGCACCTCGACCAGGCCGTAGGACTTGCGGACGCCCTCGGACTTCACCATCGGGCCGCCGCCCGGGCCGTTGCCGGGCTCGTCGGCGGGGGTCTTGGTCAGGTCGGTCATGCGTGGCCACCTCCCTCGAGTCCGGGGACCACGTCGTTCTTGGCCTTCGGGGTGGGCCTGCCGCCGAACAGCAGCCGCAGCCGCTGGACCGGTGTGGGCGGCAGGGTCCGGTTCGCACCTCGAGCGTAGTGCCGCTCGATGTAGTACTGCCCCACGGTGAGGATCGAGGTCATGAGCAGGTAGTAGATGCTGACCGCGACCAGGACCGGGATGGTCTGGAAGGTCCGCGAGTAGATGTCGTGGCCGGCGGTGAACAGCTCGGCCAGCGAGATGACCTGGACCAGCGAGGTGGTCTTGAGCATCGAGATGGTCTCGTTGCCGGTCGGCGGGATGATCACCCGCATCGCCTGCGGGAGCACGATCCGGCGCAGCGTGGCCGCGCGGCTCATGCCGAGCGCGTGGGCGGCCTCGGTCTGGCCCTCGTCGACGGACTGGATGCCGCCGCGGACGATCTCCGCCATGTACGCCGCCTCGTTGAGGCCGAGGCCCAGCAGGGCGGCGGTGAAGGTCGGGATCAGGGTGTTGGTCGACTCGGACCAGAGCTCGGGTCCGAACGGGATGCCGATCGACAGCTTCGGCCACAGGGCGCCCAGGAAGTTCCAGAACACCAGCTGCACCAGCACGGGGGTGCCGCGGAAGATCCAGATGTAGAACCAGGCCGTCCCCGACAGCAGGGGGTTCGGCGAGAGTCGCATGATCGCGAGGAGCACGCCGCCGACCACGCCCATCAGCATGGACAGGGCGGTCAGTTCGAGCGTCACCCAGATGCCGTGGATGATCTGCTCGTTGGTGAGCGTGTCTCTGACGACGTCCCACTGGAACGCGGGGTTGAAGATCAGGGCGTGGAGCAGCATCGCCGCGAGGACGACGATCACTACTGCTCCGGCCCAGCGTCCGGGGTGGCGCACCGGGACGGCCTTGATGGTCTCAGGCCGTCCCGATTTCACCGCCCCCTGCTCGGAAGATTTCACCTTGGGGCCTCAGGGGTGTGGTGGTGCGGAGGATCAGCTCTTGGCGGCGTTGATCTCGGACTTGTCGATCGCGCCGGCCTCGACGCCCCACTTCGCCAGGATCTGCTTGTAGGTGCCGTCGGCGATCAGCGACTGGACGGCGCCCTGGACGGCGGGGGAGAGCGGGGAGCCCTTGTCGACGACGACGCCGTAGGGCGCACTGTCGTAGGTCTCGCCGAGCTTCTCCAGCTGGCCGTTGGTCTGCTTGATCGCGTAGTCGACGACCGGGGAGTCGGCCATCATCACCTGGTCGCGGCCGGAGACCAGCGCGGTGGTGACGTCGGTCTGGAGGGTGAACTTGTCACCGTCGTTGGGGATGGCCGGCTTGTTGGCCTTGGCGCACTCCGGGTTGCGGACGTCGGTGATCTCCTGGGCCTGGGTGGTGCCGGTCTGGACGGCGACCTTCTTGCCGCAGAGGTCCTTGGGGTCGATCTTGTCCGGGTTGCCCTTCTTGACCGCGATGGCGCTGCCCGCGGTGAAGTAGGTGACCATGTCGACGGTCTGCTCGCGCTCCTTGGTGTCGGTGAAGGAGCTCATGCCGAGCTGGTACTTCTTCGCCGTGATGCCCGGGATGATCGAGGTGAAGTCGGCGTTCTGCACATCGGCGGCCAGGCCGAGCTTCTTGGCGATCGCGTCGGCCAGGTCGACGTCCAGGCCGACGATGTTGCCCTTGTCGTCCTTGAACTCGTTGGGCGCGTAGGAGGCGTCGGCGGCGACGATCAGCTTGCCGGAGGACTTGATGTCGGCGGGGACGAGCCCGGCGAGCGCGGGGTCGGCGGACACGGCGGCGACGCTGACGCTGGGGTTGGCCGCACTGCTGCCGCCGCTGGAGGAGGACTTGCTGCTGCCGCAGGCGGTCAGCACGAGCGACGCGGACGCGAGCACCGCCGCTGAGGCGAGGAGGCGGGTGCGCTGGGTACGGGCGATCATGGGGGATCTCCTCCTGAGGGAGAGGTCGGACGGGCGTGCCACGGGGGAGCGGCGCGCCGGAGCAGCAGGGCCGTACGGCGCTGTACGGCCGGGCAGGGAGAACACACAGGGTGGTACCGGGTACTGCTCTCCGCCACCGTCCGCCGAGGTGGGCGTTGACCGAACCGCCTCGACCAGTGGCCGGCTCGATCCGAGATGGGGGGAATCCTGCCATCTGATGACGCTCGGGTGGCCCTCATTCAGATCAAAATCGGATAACGGGGGCCCGCGCTGTCCGCTATTCGGACGAATACCGTGTCCCTGTCACCCTGCGTATAAGTATGCAGATCTCCCTGCGGTCTGCCCGGAGGCCCGGCCGCGCACTCGCCCGATCGTGCGCCCGCTCCGCGGCGGTCCGGACCCCCCGTCCGGACCCGGCTCAGATGCCTCCGTTGACCACCGCGTTCTGGGCCGCGCCGGCGGAGACGTTCCACTTGGCGAGGATCTTGTCGTACTCGCCGCTGCGGATCAGCTGGTCGATCGCCTTGGCCAGGACGTCGCGCAGCTCGGTGTCCTCCTTGCGCAGCGCGATCCCGTACGGGTTGGACCGGGACTGCGCGCCGCTCACCTCGAAGCGGTTGCCGCCGTCGGTGTTCTTCGCCGCGTGGGCGGCCACCGGGAAGTCGTTCAGGCCCGCCTGCGCCGCGCCGCCGGCGACCTCGGCCAGGGCCTTGGCGTCACTGTCGAACTTGTGGACGGTGAGCGGCTTGTTGGCGCGGGTGCAGGCGGTCACCTGGCGGGCGACGATCTCGTCCTGGGTGGTGCCGCTCTGCACCGCGACGGTCCGGCCGCAGAGGTCGTCCAGGCCGTGGATGCCCTTGGGGTTGCCCTTCGGCACCACGATCGAGGTGCCGGCGATGAAGTAGTCCACGAAGTCCACCGCGAGGCCGGTCGACTTGCCGGCCTCGTCCACGCCGTCCCGGCGCTGGCGGATGTCGCTGAGCGCGGACATCGCCACGTCGTACTGCTTGTGGTGGAGGTTCGGTATGAGCTTGTCGAAGGGAGTGTCGACATACTCGATCCGCAGGTCGAGGATCCGGCCGAGGGCCGCGGCGATGTCCGGGTCCAGGCCGTCGGGCTTGCCGTCGCTGCCCCGGAACTCCACCGGCGGGTAGTTGACGTCCATCCCGATCCGCAGCACCTTGCCCGACTGCTGGGCGCTCGGGACCTTCGCCCGGAGCTGCTGGAGCGGGTCCTCGGCGGCGGTCCTGTCCCCGACGCAGCCGGTCAGCAGAAGGGTTCCGGCGGTGGTGAGGGCGAGCGCGGCGGTGGCCCGGCGGCGGGACTGGGCACGGTGGTGCATCGGTTGCTCCTGAGGGAGGGTGGGGAGGCGCCGCGGCATCGCGGAGGTGGACGCGAGATGGCGGAACAACGGATCCTCCCATCCCGACCTGCCGCGTCCGTGGGCGGGTGTGTCAGAATTCGGTACCGGGTGACCCCCGACGCTCGAACCGGACCGCCGGGCCGCAAACAGGCCCGGGGTGCACAGGAACGGAAGTCCAGAACGTCGACTCCGTATCCGGCGGCACCGGCCTCCATACCGTGTCCGTGTTCACTCCCGCGGGTGTGCGTACGTGTGCGCCATTGCCGCGGCCGGGGTCCGGTTCTCATGGTTCCTGGTGCCCACAGGTGGCCGTGAGGCGCATGACAACCATGTGACTTGGACGAAAAGGCATGGGTGCGATGCCCTCGTCCGACCTACGCTCGGCCCGGAAGCACAGCGCGGTCCACACGCGGACAACTCCATAAACCCTCATTTCGAGGCGCCCGTTCGACGGCGGCGCCCCGACCCAGCCTTCCCCCGGGGGCGCTTCGGCGTTCCCGGGTTCCGCTGACCGGCCGCCGGTCACCGGATGCCGGGACCGGCCGGGTCGTCCGCCCCGTCGGCCGGGTGTCCTCGCTCGATCAATGACGAAGAGGTCATCGTGGCAGCGGAGATCATCCACAGCAGTACTCAGGACACCGACGATCCGGTCGACGCCGTGTTCGCGCTCCACCGCGGCGGCAAGATGGAGGTCCGGGCGACCGTCCCGGTGCGCGACGCGGACGACCTGTCCCTCGCCTACACCCCCGGTGTCGCCCGCGTCTGCACGGCCATCGCCGAGCAGCCCGAGCTCGTGAACGACTACACCTGGAAGGCCAACACGGTGGCCGTGGTCACCGACGGCACCGCCGTGCTGGGCCTCGGCGACATCGGCCCCGAGGCCTCGCTGCCCGTCATGGAGGGCAAGGCGATCCTGTTCAAGCAGTTCGGCGGCGTGGACGCGGTGCCGATCGCACTCGCCTGCACCGACGTGGACGAGATCGTCGAGACCGTGGTCCGGCTGGCCCCGTCCTTCGGCGGCGTCAACCTGGAGGACATCTCCGCCCCGCGCTGCTTCGAGATCGAGCGCAGGCTCCAGGAGGCCCTGGACATCCCGATCTTCCACGACGACCAGCACGGCACCGCGATCGTCACCACCGCCGCGCTCTGGAACGCGGCCAAGGTGACCGGCCGCGAGATCGGCTCGCTGCGTGCCGTCATCTCCGGCGCCGGCGCGGCCGGCATCGCCATCGCCAAGATGCTGCTGGCGGCCGGCATCGGCGACGTGGCCGTGTGCGACCGCAAGGGCGTGGTGCACCAGGGCCGCGAGGACCTGACCGACGTCAAGGCGGAGATCGCCGGGCTGACCAACCGGACCGGCCTCAAGGGCACCCTGGCCGACGCGATGGCCGGCGCCGACGTCTTCATCGGCGTCTCCGGCGGCACCGTGCCGGAGGAGGTCGTCGCGACCATGGCCGAGGGCGCGTTCGTCTTCGCCATGGCCAACCCGAACCCGGAGATCCACCCCGAGGTCGCGCACAAGTACGCCGCCGTGGTGGCCACCGGGCGCAGCGACTTCCCGAACCAGATCAACAACGTGCTGGCGTTCCCGGGCATCTTCGCCGGCGCGCTGCAGGTCCGGGCCACCCGGATCACCGAGGGCATGAAGCTGGCCGCCGCCAAGGCGCTGGCCGGCGTGGTGGCGGACGAGCTGACGCCGCAGAAGGTCATCCCCTCGCCGTTCGACGAGCGGGTCGCCCCGGCCGTCAGCAAGGCCGTCGCGGAGGCCGCCCGGGCCGAGGGCGTCGCCCGCCGCTAGCCGGTCCGAGACCGAACCCCGCCCGGGCCCGGGACACGCGTCACACTCACGCGTTGTTCCGGGCCCGGGGGCGTTCTGGCTATCGTCCGGTGCATGTTTGCTGCCTATGCCGCACGAATCGACGCCGACGACCCGCTGAGCGGGCTGGAGTTGGGCGAACGCCCCGAACCCGTGGCCCGGCCGGGCTGGAGCGTGGTCACGGTCCGGGCCGCCAGCCTGAACCACCACGACCTCTGGTCGCTGCGCGGGGTCGGGCTGCCCGCCGGGAAGCTGCCGATGATCCTCGGCTGCGACGCCGCCGGCATCGACGAGCACGGCAACGAGGTGGTCCTGCACTCCGTGATCGGCCAGACCGGCCACGGGGTCGGCCCGGACGAGCCGCGCTCGATCCTGACCGAGCGCTACCAGGGCACCTTCGCCCAGCAGGTGGCTGTCCCCACCTGGAACCTGCTGCCCAAGCCCGCCGGACTCTCCTTCGAGGAGGCCGCCTGCCTGCCCACGGCCTGGCTGACGGCCTATCGGATGCTGTTCACCAACGCCGGGGTCAAGCCCGGCGACACCGTGCTGGTGCAGGGCGCCGGCGGCGGGGTGTCGACCGCGCTGGTGGTCCTCGGCAAGGCGGCCGGCCTGCGGGTCTGGGTCACCGGCCGGGACGAGGCCAAGCGGGACCGGGCGGTGGAGCTCGGCGCCGACGCGGCGTTCCCGAGCGGGGCCAGGCTGCCCGAGCGGGTGGACGCGGTGATGGAGACGGTCGGCGCCGCGACCTGGTCGCACTCGGTGAAGTCGCTGCGCCCGGGCGGCACGATCGTCATCTCCGGGGCCACCTCGGGCCCCAGCCCGGCGGCCGCCGAACTGAACCGGATCTTCTTCCTGGAGCTGCGGGTGGTCGGCTCGACCATGGGGACCAAGGAGGAGCTGGCCGGGCTGCTGTCGTTCTGCGCCACCACCGGGGTCCGGCCGGTGATCGACTCGGTGCTGCCGCTGGACGGGGCACCGGACGCGCTCGCCCGGCTGGCCAAGGGCGAGGTGTTCGGCAAGCTCGTCCTGACGCCGTGAGCCGGTGAGCCGGTGAGCCGGTGAGCACGTGAGCCCGTGAGCCCGTGAGCCCGTGAGCCCGTGACGCGCCGGTGCCCGGCTCCCTGTGCGGGGAGCCGGGCACCGGACGCCGGGGCGGGCCCGGTCAGGAACGGTCGAGCAGGCGCTTCAGCCGCTCGCCGGCGGTGCCGAGGACGGCGCGGGCCTCGGCCAGCCGGGCGGGGGTCACCCCGCCGTCCCTGGCCGCGTCGCGGACCTGGTCGCGGAAGCGGTCGAGCAGCCGCTCCAGCTCCCGGGCCGGGTCGCCGGCCGGGTCGACGGCGGTCCACCCGGGCAGATCGGCCGGGACGGCGCCGGCCGGCCCGTCCAGGTCGGTCTTGTCCAGGTCGATCCGGGTGACGGTGACCCGCTCGGCGGCGGCGTCCTCCTTCGACTCCCCGTGCTGTCCCCAGCGGGCCGCGTCGGCCAGCCCGGCCAGGCCCTTGGTCAGCTCGGAGAGCCCCTCGGCCAGCCCGGTCGGCCAGTCGCCGCGCGCCGCGTGCTCGCGGACCTGCTGCTCCACCCGGCGCTTGATCCGCAGCGCCTCCTGCTGGGCCGCGGTCCGGGCCGCCCTGGACTGCTCGCGCAGCCGGCGGGCCTCCTCCTCGGCGGCCTTCGCCTTGGCCTTGGCGGCCTTCTCCTGCTCCTTGGCGCGCTTGGCCTGCTCCTTGGCCTGCCGCTTGAAGGCGGCGAACTCCTCCTTGGCGCGCTGCCAGGCGGCCTGGTCGCCCCACGGCCCGGCCCACGGGTTCCCGGCGTTCTCCGGGCCCTGCTCCCCGGAGTCCGGGGCGCCGCGCCTGGCCTGCTCGGCCGCCGCGCCCCAGAGCTGCTCGCGCAGGTCCTGGGCGCTGTCCCGGACGTCCTCGCGGATCGCCCCGGCGAGCTGGGTCACCGAGTCGTGGATCTCCAGCTCAAGATCGTCCAGCTCGCCCTGCCGGGTGGCGAGTTCGGCGCGCCCGGCGTCGGTGAGCCGGTAGACCTTGCGACCGCCCTCGGTGCTGTGGGCGACCAGCCCCTCCTGCTCCAGCTTGGCGAGCCGCGGGTAGACGGTGCCGGCGGAGGGCGCGTACAGGCCCTGGAAGCGCTCCTCCAGCAGGCGGATGACCTCGTAGCCGTGGCGCGGGGCCTCGTCGAGCAGCTTGAGCAGGTAGAGCCGGAGCCGGCCGTGGCCGAAGACGGGGGTCATGTCAGGCCTCCTTGGTCAGGTCGGGGCCGGTGCCGGGGGCGTCGGACTTGGTGAGGTCGGGGGCGGGCAGCTCCCGGGCGGCGCGGGTGTCGTCCTCGGCCTCCGGCCGCTGGAGCACGGTGACCGCGCCGGAGACGGTGGTGACCGAGAGGCTGCCGCTGCCGTCGCCGAGCTGGCCGGAGAGGCGCTTGGTGCCCCAGCTGCCGGCGACGGTGAGCTCCTCGAAGCCGGAGGAGAGGTCGCCGCTGGTGGTGCCGGCCTCGACCTTGGTGTCGGTCAGCGGGGGCAGCCGGACGCCGACCGCGCCGCTGACCGTGTTGACCTTGATCTGCGCGGGGGTGGCGGCCGCGAGGTCCAGGGTGACCGCGCCGGTGACGGCGTTGGCGCTCACCTTCTCGGCGGTGCCGGCGAGCACGGTGAGCCGGCCGGATACGGTGTTCAGCCGCAGCTGCCCGGCCACCGACTGGGCGTCCACGTCGCCGGTGACGGTGCTGGCGTCGGTCCGCCCGGCCAGGCCGACCAGGGTGATGTCGGCGTTGGCGGTCTGCGTCGAGACGTGCTCGGTGAAGCCGGAGACCGTCGTCGCGGCGGAGACGGTGCCGACCTTGACCTCGGTGCCGGCCGGGACGGTCACGGTGACGGCGGCGGTCCGCTTGCGCTTGAAGGAGGAGAAGAAGCCCTTCACCGACTCGACCGACTTGAGCACGTCGCCGAACTCGTTCCAGCTGCTGAGGTCCTTGTAGGTGACGGTGAGGACGCCGTCGACCAGGGTGACGTGCAGCGGCTCGCCCTTGAGCTCGGTGACCTCCAGCCGGGCGGGGCCCTCGGCGGCGACCACGTTGACCGTGCCGTCGATGATCCGCACCTGGAGCGTCCGGACCGTCTCCTCGATGGTGATCCTGTCGGGTCCTTCGACCGTCCACTGGCTCATCTCTGCCGCCTCCCGTTGATTCGACTCGCGATGTATCGCGTCCTCTTCCAAAGACGATATATCGCGTGACGGCGAAGTCAAGGGAGTCCGACCCCGAGGCCGACCCGGAGCGGACCCTGAGACCCGCCCCTACGGGGAGCGAACGCGAGGGCCCGGAGGCGGTTGCCTCCGGGCCCTCACAATCACCGTTTCACCGTTTCACCGGGTCACTCGTCGTCCTCGTCGTCGAGCCTGGCCAGCCAGGTGGCCAGCCGCTCGACCGGGACCTCGAAGTCCGGGTTGAGGTCGACGAACTCGCGCAGGCGCTCGGCCAGCCACTCGAAGGTGACCTCCTCGTCGCCGCGCCGGCTCGCCAGCTCCTCGATGCCTCGGTCGGTGAAGTACACGGTTCGCTCCGGTCCGGTGGGGATTCGACCTGGTCAGGATAGACGGGTCAGCTGGCGCGCCAGGTGCTCACGGTGAGCTTGACCGCGCCGGTGGTGACGTCGGCGACCTCGACCACCGCGATGGCGATGTTGCGGGTGACCCGGTCCCGGATGCAGAGCAGGCGGCCCGGCGAGACCCGGTTGAAGGACAGGTCGGTGTCCGGCCGGGAGTCGATCGCGACGGCGCACTGGTCGGGCGTCACGGTGGACTCGGTGATCACCGCGAAGTCCGACTTGTTGTCGCCCGCCGCGACGAAGGAGTTGGCCTTGCTGCTGCTGATGCTGCCGCTGGCGTTCAGGCCCAGGCCCCACTTGAGGTCGGTGCCGCGCGGCACCACCGTCCCGGCGTCCAGGTCGATCCGGTAGGAGTCGTAGTAGGCGTCGGTGCCGGGGATGGACAGCGGCTTCTGCACCAGCAGCGGGGAGTAGCCGGTCGGCCGGGCCGGCGCGGTCACACCGGTGCCGGACGTGGCCGACGGGGCCGAGGTCACCGCCCCGGCGGCGGAGCCGGCGGGCTTGGTCGCGGACGGGGTGGGGGTGGTCGCGGGGGTGGTCGCGGCCGCGGAGGTGCTGCCCGCCGGCGGTGCGGCCGGCTGGGAGCTCCCCGAGCCCGCGCTCGACTGGTGGGCGGAGTTCTTCTTGTCGTCGTCCTTGAACTTGGCCATCAGCACGACACCGCCGGCCGTGCCGCCGACCGCCATCACCAGGGCGACCGTCAGCAGCACCTTCCAGGAGACACCGCCCTTGCGGGCCGGCGCCGGTGCGGGCGCCGGGCTGTCGGTGACCACCGGGCCGGGCGGCGGGGTGTCGTAGGACGGCGGCTCCGGCCGCAGCTGGACGGTGGGCGGGGCGCCGAGCAGCGGGCCGGTGGGGGCCTCGCCGGTCGGCTGCGCGCCGCCGTACGCGCCGAGCGGCGGCGGGACGAAGCCGGGCGGCGGGGTGTCCGGACGGACGGGGCCGAAGCCGGGCGGCGGCGGGCCGAAGGACGGCGCGGTGGCCGCGTGGGTGGCGGGCGCCCCGGCCGGCGGCGGCGGTGTGAGCGGGGACTGCCCGGTCGGCGGCCCGGAGGGCTGCGGGGGCGCGGCCGGCAGCGGGGTGGGCGGAGTCTTCGGCAGGTCCGAGCGGCGGGTGATCTCGGTGTTGACCTGCCGGGGCAGCCAGTCGTCGGCGAAGCGCAGCTGGCCGCCGACCGACGGGTGGTTGCGGGCGATCTCGATGATCTCGGCGGGCTTGGGCCGGTCCTCCGGGGACTTCGCGAGGCAGCGCAGGACCAGCTCGCGCAGGTCGGCCGGCACGGCGTCCAGTTCGGGCTGCTCGTGCACCACCCGGTAGAGCACGGCGGTGTCCGGGCCGTCGCCGAACGGCGCGTTGCCGCCGGCCACGTACGCGGCCAGCGCGCCGAGCGCGAACACGTCGGTCGCCGGGCTGACCGGGCGGCCCTGGGCCTGCTCCGGGGACATGAAGGCGGGCGAGCCGATCCGGTAGCCGGTGCCGGTCAGGGCGGTGGCGTCGGCGGCCCGGGCGATACCGAAGTCGATCACCCGCGGGCCGTCGCCGGCCACCAGCACATTGGCCGGCTTGAGGTCGCGGTGGACCACCTCGACGCTGTGGATGGCCTGCAGCGCCTCGGCGATGCCGCCCATCAGCAGCAGCACGGTGCGCACCGGCAGTGCGCCGTTCTCGCGGACCACCTGCTGCAGCGACGGCCCGGGGACGTAGGCGGTGACCAGCCACGGCGCGTCCGAGTCCAGACCGCCGGAGTCGATCACCTGGGCGGTGTAGAGGCCGTGGATGCGCTGGGCGTTGGAGACCTCCTGGGCGAACCGGCGGCGGAACTCGCTGTCCTCGGCGAACTCCGGGCGGACCACCTTGAGCGCCACCGGCCGACCGCCGGGCGTGTAGGAGAGGTAGACGCGGCCCATGCCGCCGGCCCCGAGGCGGGCGAACAGCCGGTAGCCGCCCACCTCCCTGGGGTCGTCGGGAAGCAGCGGCTGGAAGACCGGCGGGAGGGGTGAGGCGGCGGCGTCCCGTGGCGTGTCGGCGGTCATGCGGTTTTGATCCCCCTGGGAGAGCGGTGAGGTCCACCGGATTCCGCCGGTGGGCGCGACGACGGGCACCCGGCCGACGGTCCGGCGAGGCTTAACCTATCGATCCGTCAGCCGCCCGCGCAGGTCGGTGCCGCTTTGGTTGCAGAGCTGGGACCTTCGCACACGGCGCGGACACGGCTCGCCCGGGCCCTCCGCCGTGCCCGGGGACGACGGCGGCCCCTCGCTTCCCTGGGATCCAGGGAGGCGGGGGGCCGTTGCCGTGCGTGCGGCCGACCGGTGGGAACCGGTGCGTCAGATCGTGAAGATCTCCTCCAGCAGCGCCTGCTGCTCGGCGCCGTGGCGCTTGGCCGAGCCGACCGCCGGGGCCGAGGAGGCCGTGCGGGCGACGCGGCGCAGCCGCGAGCCGTCGGCGCTGCGGCCGACGACGACCTGGAGGTGGTCGACCAGGTTCATCGCGATGAACGGCCAGGCACCCTGGTTGGCCGGCTCCTCCTGCGCCCAGACGAACTGGACGTCGTCGCCGTACTTGGCCAGCTCCTCCTGGAGCTCGGCCACCGGCAGCGGGTAGAGCCGCTCGACCCGGACGATCGCGGTGTCGGTGATGCCGCGCTCGGTGCGCGCCGCCTCCACGTCGTAGTAGAACTTGCCGGCCGTGATGACGACCTTGCGGACGTTCGCCGGGTCGACGGTGGTGTCACCGATGACCGGGCGGAACGAGCCGGACAGGAACTCCTCGGTGGCACTCGCCGCGGCCTTCAGACGCAGCATCGACTTCGGGGTGAAGACGATCAGCGGCTTGTGGTGCGGGTTGTGCGCCTGCCAGCGCAGCAGGTGGAAGTAGTTCGACGGCAGGGTCGGCATGGCGACCGTCATGTTGTCCTGCGCGCACATCTGCAGGAAGCGCTCCGGGCGGGCGGACGAGTGGTCCGGGCCCTGGCCCTCGTAGCCGTGCGGCAGCAGCAGGGTGACGCCCGAGTGCTGGCCCCACTTCTGCTCGGCGGAGGCGATGTACTCGTCCACCATGGTCTGCGCGCCGTTGACGAAGTCGCCGAACTGCGCCTCCCACATGACCAGCGCGTTCGGGCGGGTCAGCGAGTAGCCGTACTCGAAGCCCATCGCCGCGTACTCGGACAGCAGGCTGTCGTACACGGTGTAGCGGGCCTGGTCCTCGGTGAGGTACTGCAGCGGGGTGTAGTCCTCGCCGGTGGCCCGGTCGATCAGGACGGCGTGCCGCTGGCCGAAGGTGCCGCGGCGGCTGTCCTGGCCGGCCAGGCGGACCGGGTGGCCCTCCATGAGCAGCGAGCCGATGGCGAGGGTCTCGCCCATCGCCCAGTCGATGGTGTTGTCCTCGACCGAGCCGGCGCGGCGCTGAAGCTGCGGCAGCAGTCGCGGGTGGACGGTCAGCCAGTCCGGCAGGTTGACCTGCGAGGCGGCGATCCGCTTGACCATCTCCTCGGAGATGCCGGTCCGGATGGTGACCGGGAAGTCGGCGACCGGCTTGCCGTTGGTGGCGGCGGCCGGGGTCTGGGCGGCGTCGCGGACCTCGGCGAACACCTTCTCCAGCTGGCCCTGGAAGTCCTGGAGCGCCTGCTCCGCCTCTTCCATGGTGATGTCGCCGCGACCGATCAGGCCCTCGGTGTACAGCTTGCGCACCGAGCGCTTCTTGTCGATCAGGTCATACATCAGCGGCTGGGTGAACGACGGGTTGTCGGCCTCGTTGTGACCGCGGCGGCGGTAGCAGATGAGGTCGATCACGACGTCCTTGTGGAACTCCTGGCGGAACTCGAAGGCGAGCCGCGCGACGCGGACCACGGCCTCCGGGTCGTCGCCGTTCACATGGAAGATCGGGGCCTCGATCATGCGGGCCACGTCGGTGCAGTACATCGAGGAGCGGCTGGAGGCCGGGGCGGCGGTGAAGCCGACCTGGTTGTTCACCACGACGTGCACGGTGCCGCCGGTGCGGTAGCCGCGCAGCTGCGACATGTTCAGGGTCTCCGCGACGACGCCCTGGCCGGCGAAGGCCGCGTCGCCGTGGATCTGGATCGGCAGCACCGGGAAGGTCGTGCCGCCCTGGTCCAGGATGTCCTGCTTGGCGCGGGCGATGCCCTCGACGACCGGGTCCACGGCCTCCAGGTGGGAGGGGTTCGCGGCCAGCGAGACCTTGATGGTCTCGCCGTCCAGGCCGGTGAAGGTGCCCTCGGAGCCGAGGTGGTACTTCACGTCGCCGGAGCCGTGCATCGACTTCGGGTCGAGGTTGCCCTCGAACTCGCCGAAGATCTTGCCGTACGGCTTGCCGACGATGTTGGCCAGCACGTTGAGGCGGCCGCGGTGGGCCATGCCGATGACGGCCTCGTCCAGGCGGTGCTCGGCCGCCGAGTCGATGGTGGCGTCCAGCAGCGGGATGAGCGACTCGCCGCCCTCCAGCGAGAAGCGCTTCTGCCCGACGTACTTGGTCTGCAGGAAGGTCTCGAAGGCCTCGGCCGAGTTCAGCCGGCGCAGGATGCGCAGCTGCTCCTCGCGCTCCGGCTTGGTGTACGGCTTCTCCAGGCGCTCCTGCAGCCACTTGCGCTGCTTCGGGTCCTGGATGTGCATGTACTCGATGCCGACCGTGCGGCAGTACGTGTTGCGCAGCAGGCCGAGGATGTCGCGGAGCTTCATCATCCGCTGGCCGCCGAAGCCGCCGACCGCGAACTCGCGCTCCAGGTCCCACAGGGTGAGGCCGTGGGTGGTGACGTCCAGGTCGGGGTGCTTGCGCTGCTTGTACTCCAGCGGGTCGGTGTCGGCCATGAGGTGGCCGCGGACCCGGTAGGAGTGGATCAGCTCGATGACGCGGGCGGTCTTGTTGACCTCGTCGTCGTGCGTGGTGGCGACGTCGGTGGCCCAGCGGACCGGCTCGTACGGGATCCGGAGCGACTCGAAGATCTCGTCGTAGAAGCCGTTCTGCCCGAGCAGCAGCTGGTGGATCGTGCGCAGGAACTCGCCCGACGCCGCGCCCTGGATGACGCGGTGGTCGTAGGTCGAGGTCAGCGTCATGATCTTGGAGACGCCGAGACGGGCCAGGGTCTCCGGGGCGGAGCCCTGGAACTCGGCCGGGTACTCCATGGCGCCGACGCCGACGATGGTGCCCTGGTTCTGCATCAGGCGCGGCACGGAGTGCACGGTGCCGATGCCGCCGGGGTTGGTCAGCGAGACCGTGACGCCGGTGAAGTCGTCCATGGTCAGCTTGTTGGCGCGGGCCCGGCGGACGATGTCCTCGTAGGCCTGCCAGAAGCCGAAGAAGTCGAGGGTCTCGGCCTTCTTGATCGCCGCGACGACGAGCTGGCGGTCGCCGTTCGGCTTGACCAGGTCGATGGCCAGGCCGAGGTTCACGTGCTCGGGCTTGACCAGGTAGGACTTGCCGTCCTCCACCTTGTAGCTGTGGTTCATGCCCGGGGAGGCCTTGACGGCCTGGACCAGGGCGTAACCGATCAGGTGGGTGAAGGAGACCTTGCCACCGCGGGCGCGCTGCAGGTGGTTGTTGATGACAATGCGGTTGTCGATCAGCAGCTTGGCCGGGACGGCGCGGACCGAGGTGGCGGTCGGCACCTCCAGCGAGGCGTCCATGTTGGTGGCGACGGCCTTGGCCGGGCCGCGGAGCTGAACCAGCTCGGGGCCCGCGCTCGCGACGGCCGGCGCGGGCGCCGGGGCGGCGGCCTTGGGCGCCGGGGGCGCGGCCGGAGGGGCGGCGAGCGGCGCGGGAGCCGCAGGGGCCGCCGGAGCCGTCGGGGCCTGCTGCACCGGCGCGGGGGCGGCCGGGGCTGCGGGGGCCTGGACGGCCGGAGCGGACGCGGGGCGGCGGCGGGGGGCGGCGTCACGCCGACCTGGGTCGCGGCCTGGGTCACTGGGGTCACCTCGGTACCGGGCTTGTAGTCGGCGAAAAAGTCCCACCAGGCTCGGTCGACCGAGTTCGGGTCCTGGAGGTACTGCTGGTAGATCTCGTCGACGAGCCACTCATTGGGGCCGAAGCCAGTGGAGCTAGCCGAGCTGTTGGGGTGTTCAGGGGACTGTGGCGACACGGCGGCAACCGCCCTCTTCCGCTTCCTTTTGGGATGTTTGGACAGCGGGGATTAAGGCTACGCCTCCGATCAGTGATCGCGCAGTCCCCGGGGGGCAGGCGTCGCCCAGATCACAGTCCTGACCTGCGGTTTGGCTGGAAATGTGCGTTAGAAAGCCACATCGGCGGGGAACCGACCGCTTCCGATCGCCATCCAAACGCTGACAAATACGGACAAAGGCGGGCGTCGGTCCTCTTTGTGCACTGTGTCGGATCTGTGACATCCGTCCCGGTGCCTGTGACATCCGCCCCGGTGCCGCCGGTCCGTCCGCGTCGTGGGTCCGGGCCCGGACCCACGACGCGGAGGGCGGTCAGCGCGGGCCGGGCAGCCGGACCTCGATCCGGCAGCCGCGCGCGGCCTCGGCGACCTCGATCCGTCCGCCGTGCAGGTCCACCGCCCAGCGGGCGATGGCCAGGCCCAGCCCGGTCCCGCCGTCGGAGCCGGGGCCGGCCGCGGTCGCGGTGCCGCTGCGGCCGAACCGCTCGAAGACCCTGGCCCGGTCCGCCGCCGGGATGCCGGGACCCTCGTCCTCGACCTCCAGCAGCAGGGCGCCGGGCCCCTCGTCGGGCCTGGCCCGGACCGTCACGGTGCCGCCGGGCGGGGAGTGCTTGCAGGCGTTGTCGACCAGGTTGGCCACCACCTGGTGCAGCCGTTCGGTGTCGGCGACGCCGGTCAGCCCGGCCGGGCTCACCTCCAGGGCGAGCCGGACGTCGCCGCGCCGGGAGAAGGCCCCGCCGGCCGTGGCGCCGTCCACGGTGACCCCGCGCAGCACGCCGTCCAGGAACTCGCGCACCTCGAACGGGCGCGCGTCCAGGTCGACCACGCCGTCGTCGATCTTGGAGAGGTCGAGCAGGTGGGTGACCAGCCGGCCGAGCCGCTCGGTCTGCTCCAGCGCGGCACCCAGGGTCGCCGGGTTGGGCTGGACGACGCCGTCGACCACGTTCTCCAGCACGGCCCGCAGCGCGGCGATCGGCGTGCGCAGCTCGTGCGAGACGTTGGCGACCAGCTCGCGCCGGTGCCGGTCGGCGGCCTCCAGGTCGGACGCCATCTGGTTGAAGGTCGCGGCGAGCTCGCCGATCTCGTCGCGCGAGTTCACCTCGACCCGGCGGCTGTAGTCGCCGGAGGCCATCGCGCGGGCGGCGGCGGTCATGTCGCGCAGCGGGGCGGTCAGCCCGTGCGCGAGGAACTGCATGAAGAGCAGCGAGGCGATCATCGAGAAGATCATGATGATCCGGATCTGGGTCTCGGACCGGATCGCCACGACCACCATGCCGGTGGCCAGGAAGACCGAGACGATCACCAGAAGGGCGAGTTTGCCCTTGATGGAGCGGACCGGGTCGAGCGGCCGGATGTCGGCCCAGACCCGTTTCGCGGCGCGGGCGGCCAGGGTGGGCGGCCGACTGCCGTCGATGTCCCCGTTGCGTTGCTGTGGAAAGGTCATTGGTCCCCTGTGGTCCCCCGCGTGGGTCCGCCGCACGGCGGTTCGGGACAACGGGCCCCCCGGCGGCCCGGTGTCCGAGGGTGGTGCCGCTACGAGAGCGGGGCCTCCAGCGCGTACCCGACACCGTGCACGGTGCGGATCCAGCTGGCGCCGATCTTGCGGCGCAGTGCCTTGACGTGGCTGTCGACGGTGCGGGTGCCGGACGCGTCCGTCCAGTCCCAGACCTCGGCCAGCAGCTGCTCACGGGTGAGCACGGCGCGCGGCTGGGCGGCCAGGCAGGCGAGCAGGTCGAACTCGGTCGGCGTCAGGTGGACGTCGCCCGAGGCCAGCCGGACCCGGCGCTGCACATGGTCGATCTCCAGCTCGCCGAAGCGCAGGCTGCCCAGCGCGGGCGTCCGGGCGGCCTGCTGGGCGCGCTCGACGCGGCGCAGCAGCACGTTGACCCGGGCGGCCAGTTCGCGCATGGAGAAGGGCTTGGTCATGTAGTCGTCGGCGCCGACGCCGAGGCCGACCAGCAGGTCCGTCTCGTCGTCCCGCGCGGTGAGCATCAGGACCGGCACCGGGCGCTGGGCCTGGATCCGGCGGCACACCTCGAGGCCGTCGAAGCCGGGCAGCATGATGTCGAGGACGACGAGGTCCGGCTGCCAGGTGTGGAAGCCGTCGACGGCGCCGGGGCCGTCGTGGGCCACCGCCACCTTGAAGCCCTCCGCGCCCAACCGGGCCGCGATCGACTCGGCGATCGTGGGCTCGTCCTCCACCACCAGCACTCTGCGCTGGCTGCTCACCGTGCCGCCGGTGTTCTGGTTGTCCTGCTGAATTTCTGTCACGGTCACGCCACCGCCCCCAGGGCTGCGGGCCGGCCACCTGTGGGGATGGCGAAGGCTCCGCTTCGTAGTCTTGTTCCGTCGTGGACTGTGCCGGGTCCGCCGTCCCGTCGCGTGCGCGGGTGACGGCGAGGGCGTGGGCCGCTCTCCGTCTCCCGTGCACCTCGCAGCGTACGGACCGCAGGTGATTCCCGGCAGGTGGACCGGACATTTCCGGCCCGCGGGCCGGTCTTTCGGACCGGCTTTCGGGCCCACCGGGAAGTGGGCACGGGCCGATACCTTACCCGGCGTTTTTTCACTCTGTAACGGTACGTATGCACATGAGTTGACGCCAAGCCGCCGGTCAGGGCGGAAAGCGGCCCCGAGCGGGGTGGAAGGTCTGGACCAATGCGGGCCCGCGCGGACCCCGGATCCTCACGGCTTTCTCCCAGCGGACTCCCAGGCACCGGACGTACCGTGGCCACGACAAATTCGTGGGGGTGGGATTTCCGGTACGCGCCGGTACGTTGGATACGCGCGGGTGACGGCTGCGGGCGTTGGAGCGGAGGCGGCATGACGGAGCGGCAGGTGCCCGCCGGGTGCGGCGGGCCGCCGTACGGGATGCTCCGGGCCGGTCTGCGGACCGGCGCGGTCGACTGGATCCTGGCCCGGGTGCCGACCCTGCGGCGCAATCCCTTCGCCCTCGGCTACCTCGCCGTGGTCGGCGCCACCACCACCTTCGCCGGGCTGGCCGACCCGGAGCTCGTGCTCCGGCTCCAGGAGGCCTCCAGTTCGGACGGGCACAACCTGTTGCAGCACCCGCTGCGCGCGCTGCTGTTCAGCGGCATCTGGGTGGCCGGGCCGGTCTGGATGCCCTACCTCTGGGCCTTCGCCTTCACCGTCGCGCCGCTGGAGCGCCGGGTCGGCCCCGGCCGGGCGGCCGTGGTCTTCGCGGCCGGGCACGTCGCCGCCACCCTGCTCTCCCAGGGCGTGGTCGTCGTCGGTGTGGAGACCGGGCGGCTGGAGCCGGCTGCCATGGACCACCTCGACATCGGGGTCAGCTACGGCGTGCTCGCCAGCCTCGGCGCGCTGGCCGGGCTGCTCCGGCCGGCGGGGCGGGCGGCCGTGCTGGCGCTGGCGGTGGCGCTGATCGCCGACCAGATCGCCGCCGACCGGGACCTCGTCACCGGGGTCGGCCATCCGGTGGCGCTGCTGGCCGGGGTGGCGCTGTGGCGGTGGCTGCGCCGCTGGGACGGCCACCGGCCGCGCCGTGCCCGGCTCGGGGTGCCCGCCGAATTGTCCCGGCCGGCGTCGGCGGCCCGCGGGGCCGTGGTGTCGGGCCGCTCCTGAGCCGGGCCGCTCCTGAGCCCGTGCGGCGCGGATGCTCCCGGGCCTGCGTGCCGGGGGCGCGTGCTGGGGTCCGTCCGGTGGGACTGCTTCCCGGTTCGCGTACCGGGCCTTTTTGACAGGCCCGCGACGGCCCGCGGTGACCCCGTTGCGTTCGCTGACGGCGAACGCGGGGCGGGGAACATCCGGCGGCCGCCAAGCCTTAGTCAGGTCGACTCAAGTTCACTGACTGGGGAGAGATCATGGCATCGACGTCCACACCGCTCACCCTGCCCGTGCTGCCGCTGGACGACGAGGTCGTCCTGCCGGGCATGGTCGTCCCGCTGGACCTGAAGGACGCCGAGGTCCGCGCCGCCGTCGAGGCCGCGCGCGCCGCGGCCACCGGCGGTGCCGGGAAGCCCCAGGTGCTGCTGGTCCCGAGGGTGGACGGCTCCTACGCGGCGGTCGGCACCCTCGCCACCGTCGAGCAGGTCGGCCGGCTGGCAGACGGCCCGGACGGGATCGGGCAGCCGGCGGCGCTGGTCCGCGCGGTGCGCCGGGTACGGATCGGCGTCGGCACCACCGGACCGGGCGCCGCGCTCTGGGTGGAGACCACGCCGTTCCGCGAGTCCTCCGTCGGCACCCCGGTGGCCGGCCGGGCCGCCGAGCTGGTCAAGGAGTACAAGTCGCTCTCCACCCAGTGGCTGCGCCGGCGCGGCGCCTGGCAGATCGTCGACCGGGTGGCCGCGATCGAGGGCGTCGGCGAGCTCGCCGACAACATCGGCTACGCGCCCTTCGCCACCGCCGAGCAGAAGCTCAAGGTGCTGCTGGAGGCCGACCAGGTCGCGCGACTGGAGTACGCGCTCGGACTGCTCCGCGACCACCTCGCCGAGGAGGAGGTCAACGACACCATCCGCAAGGACGTCGAGGAGGGCGTCGCCAAGCAGCAGAAGGAGTTCCTGCTCCGCCGCCAGCTGGAGGCCGTCCGCAAGGAGCTGGCCGAGCTGAACGGCGACCCGGCCGACGAGGAGGACGACTACCGCACCCGGGTCGAGGCCGCCGACCTCCCGGAGAAGGTCCGCGAGGCCGCCCTCAAGGAGGTCGACAAGCTGGAGCGGGCCAGTGACCAGTCGCCCGAGGGCTCCTGGATCCGCACCTGGCTGGACACCGTGCTGGAGCTGCCCTGGAACGAGCGCACCGAGGACAGCTACGACATCGCCGGCGCCCGCGCGGTGCTGGACGCCGACCATGCCGGCCTGGCCGACGTGAAGGACCGGATCGTCGAGTACCTGGCCGTCCGCAAGCGCCGGGCCGAGCAGGCGGCCGCAGGACAGGCGGCCGCGGGTCATGCGGCTGAGGGGCAGCAGGACGGACCGGGCGAGGCCGTTCCCCCGAAGGGCGGCGGACGGCGGGCGGGCGGCGCGGTGCTCGCGCTGGTCGGCCCGCCCGGTGTCGGCAAGACCTCGCTCGGCGAGTCGGTGGCCCGCGCCATGGGCCGCACCTTCGTCCGGGTCTCGCTCGGCGGCGTCCGGGACGAGGCGGAGATCCGCGGCCACCGGCGCACCTACGTCGGCGCACTGCCCGGCCGACTGGTCCGGGCACTCAAGGAGGCCGGCTCGATGAACCCGGTCGTCCTGCTCGACGAGATCGACAAGGTCGGCTCCGACTACCGGGGCGACCCGGCCGCCGCCCTGCTGGAGGTGCTCGACCCGGCGCAGAACCACACCTTCCGGGACCACTACCTGGAGGTCGAGCTGGACCTCTCCGACGTGGTCTTCCTCGCCACCGCCAATGTGCTGGAGTCCATCCCCGAGCCGCTGCTCGACCGGATGGAGCTGGTCCGCCTGGACGGCTACACCGAGGACGAGAAGGTCGTCATCGCCCGCGACCACCTGCTCCCGCGCCAGCTGGAGCGGGCCGGGCTCAAGGAGGAGGAGGTCGCGGTCGGCGAGCCGGCGCTGCGGAAGCTGGCGGGCGAGTACACCCGCGAGGCCGGCGTCCGGAACCTCGAACGGGCGATCGCCCGGGTGCTGCGCAAGATCGCCGCGCAGACCGAGCTGGGGGAGCGCGAGCTGCCCGCCGCGATCGGCGCGGAGGAGCTGCGCGCCCTGATCGGCCGGCCGCACCACGTGCCGGAGGCGGCCCAGGAGCCCGCCGAGCGCCGCACCGCGGTGCCCGGGGTGGCCACCGGGCTGGCGGTCACCGGGGCCGGCGGCGACGTTCTCTACATCGAGGCCTCGCTCGCCGACGCCGAGACCGGCGGCACCGGGCTGACCCTGACCGGCCAGCTGGGCGACGTCATGAAGGAGTCCGCGCACATCGCGCTCTCCTACCTGCGCTCGCGCGGGGCCGAGCTGGAGCTGCCGGTCACCTCGCTGCGGGACCGCGGAGTGCACCTGCACATCCCGGCCGGCGCCGTCCCCAAGGACGGTCCGAGCGCCGGCATCACCATGACCACCGCGCTGGCCTCGCTGCTCTCCGGGCGCAAGGTGCGCGCCGACGTGGCGATGACCGGTGAGGTGTCGCTGACCGGGCGGGTGCTGCCGATCGGCGGGGTGAAGCAGAAGCTGCTCGCCGCCGACCGGGCCGGGGTCACCACGGTGATCATCCCCCGGCGGAACGAGGCCGACCTGGACGATGTCCCGGCCGAGGTGCTGGCGCGGCTCACCGTGCACCCGGTGGCCGACGTCCGGGAGGTGCTGAGGCTGGCCCTGGAGCCGGCCGAGGTGCTGGCCGCCGTCGCCTGACCCGGTCCCGGCCCCCGTACGGCAGCCCTCGTACGGAGCCCGTCCCGCCCGGTCCGCCGGACGGGACGGGCTCCGTGCGCCGTGCCAGACTGCGAAGATGCCGTCCCTCACCCAGCGCGTCCTGGCCCGGGTACCGGGCCGGGTCCGTCCGGCCCTGGTCCGGCACCGGCGGCTGGTGAAGTTCCTGCTGGTCGGCAGCGGCTGCTTCACCCTGACCGTGCTGATCAACTACGCGCTGCGGTTCACCGTCATGCCGAGCAAGCCGGTGCTGGCGCTCACCGTGGCGACCGTGGTCGGCACCGTCGTCTCCTATCTGCTCAACCGGCGGTGGTCCTTCCGCTCCTCCTGGCGCCGGCGCGAACCACTGCTCTTCGTCCTGGTGAGCGCCGTCGCGGTCGCGGTCAACGACCTGCCGCTGATCGCCTCCCGCTACCTGCTGGACCTGCGCGAGCCCTGGGTCAGCCCGTTCACCCAGGAGCTGGCCGACTTCCTGAGCGGGATGGTGCTGGGCACCTTCGTGGCGATGCTGTTCCGCTTCTGGGCCATGCAGCGCTGGGTCTTCACCCGGGTGGAGGAGGCCGGGGCGGGAAGCCCCGCGAGCGTCGGGGTCCTAGGCTCGGAAGGGCAGTGAGCCGCAGCGGGAGCGGGAGCGGGTGAGGGTGATGCGTGAGACGGACGGCGCCCCGACCGGGCCCGCGAGCCAGCAGGGGATGCGCCGGGCCAATCTGGCGCTGGTGCTCGGTGTGATCGCGCGCGCCCCGCGTTCGCGCGCCGAGGTGGCCGCCGGGACCGGGCTGACCAGGGCCGCGGTCTCCTCGCTCGCCGAGGAGCTGATCGCGGCCGGACTGGTGGTCGAGGAGGGCCCGGCCGCGCCCAGCGGCAAGGTCGGCCGGCCCGGCACCGCGCTCGGGCTCAACCCGGACGGCCCCGGCGGCCTCGGCGCCGAGATCGGGGTGGAGCACCTGGGCGCCTGCGTGGTCGACCTGCGCGGCGAGGTCCGCGCCTGGCACCGCCAGGAGATCCGCAACCGGGGCCGGCGCCCCGCCGCCGTCATGGCCGACCTCGCCGAACTGGTCCGCCGGGCCGCCGCCGAGGCCGGTCCGCGCCCGGCCGGGCTGGCCCTGGCCGTGCCCGGACTGGTCGGGATCGACGGCGCACTGCTCCAGCGGGCCGCCAACCTGGGCTGGGAGGAGGTGCCGCTCGTCGCCGAGCTGCGGCTCGCGCTGCGCGCCGCCGGTGCCGGGGACCTGGCCGAGCTGCCGCTGCGGGCCGACAACGAGGCCAACCTCGGCGGGCTCGCCGAACTCTGGCTCGGTGGTGGACCGGCGCACTTCCTGCACGTCTCCGCCGAGGCCGGGATCGGCTCGGCGATCGTGGTCGAGGGCCGGCTGCTGCGCGGCGCGCACGGCTACGCGGGCGAGCTGGGGCACGTCCCGGTGCGGCCGGACGGTCCGCGCTGCGCCTGCGGGGCGCACGGTTGCCTGGAGCAGTACGCGGGGGAGTCGGCGGTGCTGCGCGCGGCCGGTCTGGAGGGCATCCGGGGCGACTGGGTGGCGCTGCTCGCCGAGCGGGCCGAGGCCGGGGACGCGGAGGTCCGGAAGGCGCTCGCCGGGGCCGGTGCCGCGCTGGGGATCGCCTCGGCGGGCGCGGTCAACCTGCTGGACCCGGCGGAGGTGGTGCTGGGCGGCGGCTACGCGCAGCTGGCGCCCTGGCTGCTGCCCGCGATGCGGGCCGAGCTGGCCGCCCGGGTGACCGTCCGCCCCTGGACGGACGAGCGGCTGACGGTCTCCCGGCTGGGCCGCCGCGGCCCCCTGCTGGGAGCCGCGGCGGGTGTGGTCCGGTCGGTGCTCGCCGACCCGGGCCGGCCGGCGGTCTGAGGTCCGGGGGCGGCGGGCGCCGGGACGGTCAGCCCTCGACCAGCTCGCGGCTGCGGTGCGAGGGCCGGCGCAGGACGGCGGCGAAGGTCACCGCGACCCCAACCAGGGCCCAGGCCAGTAGTACGAGCAGCGGCCGGGTCAGCGCGGTGCCGTCGAAGTAGGCGATGGAGCGGGTCGCGTCGGTGCCCGCGCCGTTCGGGAACCAGGCCCCGATCGCCCGCCAGAACGGCGGCATCAGCGGCGGCGGGAAGACGCCGCCCGCGCTGGGGTTGCCGAGCACCACGAAGAGCAGCACCGCGACGCCGATGCCGATGATGTCGAACAGGCACTGCAGCGCCATGGTGAACGCGCCCACCGCGAAGACCACCAGCGCGCCGACGGCGGACATCGACCAGAACGGACCCGGCAGCGCGTCCAGCACCGACTTGACGATGATCGCGCCGCCGATGCCGGCCGCGAGCGAGTAGAGCGCCAGCGTGCCGAGGCGGATCAGCGCCCGGTTGGCGTTGGCGGGCTTCGCCCCGGCGCTGACGCCGAGGATGGAGGCGACCAGGTAGCCGCCGACGCACCAGCCGATCACCAGGTAGAAGGAGGAGAGGCCGTTGGCGTCGCCCTTGGCGAGCGGCACCACGTCCTCGACCTTCACGGTGCGGCCCTGGGTCTTCTCCAGGCCGGTGACGATGCTCTCGGCGGCCCGGGCGGCGGACGGGCCGCGCGCGTTGGCGACCAGCAGCACGTCCTCGGTGGAGGCCGGGTCCACCACCAGCGCGGCGTAGACCTTCTGGTCCTTGATCTGCTCGGTGGCGGTCTCCGCGTCCGGCGCGGTGACGGCCTTCACGGCCTGGTCCGGGACCGATTCCAGGCCCTGGACGAACTTGGGGGCGACCTGCGGCGGGGCGACCACCGTGATCGACAGCTCGTGCGGGGTGGGGTGGTGCAGGGCGCCCACGTACGAGGTGACGAAGCCGAGCTGGAGCAGCAGCACGCCGATGACCAGCAGCGCCGCACGCGGGGTGACCGCGCCCTTCAGCTCGGCGGCGAAGCCCTTCCTCGGTTCCGGGGCCGATGCCCGCGCCGGTTCCTGTGTGGGTTCCTGCCCTGCCTGTTGCCCGGGGGCGGAGGTCATGCACATCTCCTTGTGTATCGGGGGAAACCGGATACTTAATAGCATGAACTAGTTTCCTCTGCGTTTCTCCCGCGCCGCAGCGCCTCGGGCGGGCTGCGGGATACTGGCGCGGTGAAGGAGCCGAACGAGGAGCGCGACGAGCAGCCCCTGCTGGCCGTGGAGCGCGAGGTCGGGGTGCTTTTCCGGCGCGGCCGGGCCCGGGTGGCGGAGCTGTCCCGGCGGGTCCATCCGCAGCTGGAGGGCATGGCGTACAGCCTGCTGGGCCATGTCGAGCAGGCCGGGCCGGTGCGGGTGACCGATGTCGGGGTGCACTTCGCGGTCGGCAAGGCGACCATCAGCCGGCAGATCCGGGCGCTGGAGGAGCTGGGCCTGCTGGCCCGGGAGGCGGACCCGCTGGACCGCCGTTCGGCGCTGGTGTCGCTCACCGAGGAGGGCCGACGGCGGTTCCTGGCGGCCCGGGACGCCCGGATGGGCCGGGTGCGGGAGCTGATGGCCGACTGGTCGGAGGACGACGTGGTCCGCTTCGCCGAGCTGCTGCACCGCTTCAACGACGTGGTGGGCGAGGCGGCCGTGCCGAGCGCCTGAGCGCCTGAGCGCCCGAGCGCCTGAGTGTCTGAGTGTCTGAAGTGCCGGAGCGTCTGATGCGCTCTGTCGGGAGCCCGGGCCGAGGGTCGGTCCGGGCTTTACTTGTTCTTGAAGAATGTTGCCCAAGTCAACCATCTCGGCCTATGGTTGCGTCAGGCAACTATCCCGAAGGACCTTGATGACTGCCACCACCACCCCGACTGCCTCGACCGGAGCCGCCGCCGCCACCGACCAACCGATGACGCACCGGCAGGTGATGGAGGCGCTCTCCGGCCTGCTGCTCGGCCTCTTCGTCGCCGTGCTCTCGTCGACCGTCGTCTCCAACGCGCTGCCCCGGATCCTCACCGACCTGCACGGCGGCCAGTCCGCCTACACCTGGGTGATCACCGCGACCCTGCTCACCCTCACCGCCTCCACCCCGATCTGGGGCAAGCTCTCCGACCTCGCCAGCAAGAAGCTGCTGCTGCAGATCGCGCTGGTCATCTACATCGCCTCCTCCGCGCTGGCCGGCTTCTCCCAGAACACCGGCCAGCTGATCGCCTGCCGCGCCCTCCAGGGCATCGGCGCCGGCGGCGTCACCGCGCTCGCCCAGATCTGCCTGGCCGCGATGGTCCCGCCGCGCGAGCGCGGCCGGTACAGCGGCTACTTCGGCGCCGTCTTCGCCCTCGCCACCATCGGCGGCCCGCTGATCGGCGGCGTCATCGTGGACACCTCCTGGCTCGGCTGGCGCTGGTGCTTCTACGTCGGCATCCCGTTCGCCCTGGCCGCCATCCTGGTGCTGCAGCGGACCCTGAAGCTGCCGGTGGTCCGGCGCAAGGTGCGGATCGACTACCTGGGCGCGCTGGTGATCACCGGCGCGGTCAGCCTGCTGATGATCTGGATCACCCTGGCCGGCAAGAACTACGCCTGGCTCTCCTGGCAGACCGCGGCCATGGTCGGCGGCGGACTGCTGCTCGGCGCCCTCGCCGTCCTGGTCGAGCGCCGCGCCGCCGAGCCGATCATCCCGCCGCACCTGTTCCGGCACCGGACGGTCACCCTGTCCGCGCTGGCCAGCGTCCTGGTCGGGATCGGGATGTACGGCGCCACCACGTTCCTCAGCCAGTACTTCCAGCTCGCCCGGGACAAGTCCCCGACCGTGGCCGGCCTGATGACCCTGCCGATGATCCTCGGCCTGGCCGTCTCCTCCACCGTGGCCGGCCGGCTGATCACCAAGTACGGCCGCTGGAAGGCCTACCTGGTCGCCGGCACCCTGCTGCTCGCCGTCGGCTTCGCCCTGCTCGGCACCGCCCGGGCCGACACGGCCTACGGCCTGCTCTCCGTCTACATGGCGATCACCGGCATCGGCCTCGGCCTCACCATGCAGAACCTCGTCCTCGCCGTGCAGAACACCGTGCCGCGCGCCGAGCTCGGCGCGGCCAGCTCGGTGGTCACCTTCTTCCGCACCATGGGCGGCGCGATGGGCGTCTCCGCGCTCGGCGCGCTGATGAACAACCGGGTCGGCCACTACCTCGCCGAGAACCTGGCCGCCGCGCACGTCCCGGCCTCCGGCGGCGCGCTCGGCGGCGGCATCCCGGACCTGCACAAGCTGCCCGCGCCGCTGGTGCCGCTGGTCACCGACGCCTTCGGGCACGGGGTCGGGGTGGTGTTCCTGGTCGCGGCGCCGTTCGCGCTGCTGGCCTTCGTCACGGTGCTGTTCGTCCGGGAGACGGTGCTGCGCACCGCGCAGGACTGATCCGGGCGTCCTGGTACGGGTACGGGAACGGCCGGAGGGCCGGGAGTGGTGATCCACTCCCGGCCCTCCGGCCGTTCGGTGCGCGGCTACTGTGCGGGCCGCGCGGCGGGGCTACTTGCCCGCGATCAGCGACAGCCCGTAGAGGACGGCCGCGCCGCAGACGGCGAAGCAGGTGTAGGCGCCGGCCAGGGCCAGCCGGCCGCCGTTCGCCGGGGCGCCCGGTCCGGCGGCCTCGCGCTGCGCGGTGAGCGAGGCCTCGCGGCGGGAGAGGGCCAGGATGCCGAGTGCGAAGACGGCGACGACGGCGACGGTGATGCCGAAGCTGACACCTGCGGTCTGGGCCAGGGCGTTCCACTTGATGTGCATGGTGTTTCGAGCTCCTCAGCCGGCGGCGGTCAGGCCGCGACCGTGGTCGAGGCGGGGGTCGGGGTGGCGGGCGCGGCCGGGCCGACCTCGACCGGGGTGACGTCGGTGACGTCGATGACGTCGTCGGCGGTGACGTTGTCCGCCCCGACCGGCTGGCGGCGGGAGATGACCCACATCGCGCCCGAGCCGGCCACCAGGGCGACGCCGACCAGCGCCACGCCCCAGTTGCCCTGCTCGGCGAGGAAGGCCGCGAGTCCGCCCACGGTGGCGGCGGCGGGCAGGGTCAAGCCCCAGGTGTAGACCATGCGGCGGACCATGCCCCAGCGCAGCTCGGCCTTCGGGCCGCCGAGGCCGGCGCCCATGATGCCGCCGGAGCAGACCTGGGTGGTGGAGAGGCCGAAGCCCATGTGCGAGGAGGTCAGGATGACCGTCGCGGCGGCCGACTCGGAGGCGAAGCCCTGGCGCGGGGTGATGTCCGCGAGGCCCTTGCCCATCGAGCGGATGATCCGCCAGCCGCCCATGTAGGTGCCGAGCGCAATCGCGGCGCCGGCCGAGACGATGACCCAGGTGGGGGGCAGCGCGCCCTTCGGCAGGGCGCCGACCGAGACCAGGGTCAGGGTGATGATGCCCATCGTCTTCTGCGCGTCGTTGGTGCCGTGCGCCAGCGAGATCAGCGAGGAGGAGAAGATCTGGCCGGTGCGGAAGCCCTTGCCGACGGTCTCGTCCTTGCTCTTGCGGGTGATCGCGAAGGCGAGCTTGGTGGCGCCCCAGGCGGCCAGGCCGGCCACCAGCGGGGAGGCGACGGCCGGGATGAGGATCTTGCTGACGACGGTGTCGAAGTTGACACCGTTGACGCCGACGCCGACCACGGTGGCGCCGATCAGGCCGCCGTAGAGCGCGTGCGAGGAACTCGACGGCAGACCGCGCAGCCAGGTCAGCAGGTTCCAGAGGATCGCGCCGGCCAGTGCGGCGAAGATGATCTCCGGATGGATGCCGGCCTTCTCGTTGACGATGCCGCCCGAGATGGTGGTGGCGACCTTCACGGAGAGGAACGCACCCGCGAAGTTGAGGACGGCCGCGATGGTGACCGCGACCTTCGGCCTGAGGGCTCCCGTGGCGATGGAGGTGGCCATCGCGTTGGCGGTGTCGTGGAACCCGTTGGTGAAGTCGAAGGCGAGCGCCGTGATGATCACAACGGCCACCAGGAACGAGATGTGTTCCATACCCAAACAATCGTCGTAGTTGTCGCACAGACGTTGGCGTTGTTCGCGACGGTAGGGATCCTGGATGAACGGAAGGTGAACAGGCATCGGAATCGTGGTTCCGATGGTGACTTGGGGGTGGCCGGGACCTTTCCAGGGGGTGCTGCCTACCGCGCTGAGCTGGACATTAGTGGAGATCTGCCCCGGTTCGCCCGTTTTGCTGAGAGCTGTCTCACACCGGGGTGAAAAATTCATCGAGCCGTACGGGTGCGGTCTGTTTCCGGCGAGTAACCCATGGCAGGATCTGCGGAGGTCCGGGGACCCCGGAGCGTGGGCTGACGGGGAGGACAGGACCTATGGGCGGCGGGGTACGACAAGCGGAACCGACGGACGGACGACGAGCGGGCAACCGCGCCGGCCGACCGGCCTGGGTGCGGGCCGCACTGCGCTGCGGGGCCGTCCTCGCGGCCGCCGCGCTCGCGCTGCCGCTGGCCGCCGGCGCGGCCTGGGCCGACCCGGCCCAGCCCACCCCTGGCGCCACCGCGCCCGGCGCGCCCGTGAACGACCCCAACGGTGACCCGCTCGCCGCCGCCAAGGCCACCCTCGGCCCGCTGCTGGAGCAGCTGCAGGCGCTGTACCAGGGTGCCGAGGCTGCCACCGAGCAGTACAACGCGGCCGTCGCCAAGGTCACCGAGCAGCAGGCCTCGCTCACCGAGCTCAAGTCCAAGCTGGAGCGCCAGGAGAAGCAGGTCGACGCCGGCACCGACATCGCCGCCCAGCTCGCCGCCGCCCAGTACCGCAACGGCGCCGCCTCCGCCTACGCCGAGCTGCTGCTATCCAAGGACCCGTACGAGGCCGTCACCATCGCCGAGCTGCTCGCCACCGCCAGCCGCTCGCAGAACGAGTTCCTCGCCAAGCTGACCTCCGACCGCGACGCGCTGGGCGTGCTGCAGAAGCAGAACGAGGAGGCGCTCAGCACCTCGCAGACCCTGGTCACCCAGCAGGACGCCGCCAAGGCCAAGGTCGCCGCCGACCTCGCCGCCGTCGAGCAGCTGGTCTCCTCGCTCACCGGGGCGCAGCGCGCCGAACTGGAGCAGGTCGAGAAGGCCAAGGCCGACGAGGCTCAGCTCGCGCTCCTCGCCTCCGGGGTGCTCGGCCAGGGCGAGCGCACGCCGTCGCTGGCCGGGCGGGCCGCCGTCGCCTTCGCGCTCGCCCAGCTCGGCAAGCCGTACGTGTGGGGCGGCGCCGGACCGGACGTCTTCGACTGCTCCGGGCTCACCTCGCAGGCCTGGCTGCACGCCGGCAAGCCGATCCCGCGCACCAGCCAGGAGCAGTGGGCGCAGCTCCAGCACGTCCCGCTCAACCAGCTGCGGCCCGGTGACCTCGTCATCTACTTCGCGGGCGCCACGCACGTCGCGATGTACATCGGCGGCGGGCTGGTCGTGCACGCGCCGCGGCCGGGTTCGTACGTCAAGGTCGGGCCGATCGGGGCCAACCCGGTCCTCGGCGCCGTGCGTCCTGACCCGGACGGCACCGCCGACGAGGCGGGCGGCTCCTGGAAGGTGCCGGAGCTGCCGGCCGGCTGGGACGCGGTCACCCCGATCGCGTCCAGCCCGCTGAACCAGCCGCCGGTCCCCGAGGGCACCGTGGTCCCGCCGGTCGTGCCCGCCCTCCCGGGCACCCCGACCGCGCCGGCCCCCACCACCCCCGCGACCCCGGGCACGCCCGACCCGACCAACCCGGGCAACCCGACCACCACGCCGTCGGGTACCCCCACGGACACGCCGACCTCGACGCCGACGGGGACGCCGACCGGTACTCCGACGGGTACCCCGACCGGGACGCCCACCGGGACCCCGACCGGTACTCCGACGGGGACGCCGACCGGCACGCCCACCGAGACCCCGACGGGCACCCCGACCTCGACCCCGACCGGCACCGGCTCGCCCACCGCCTCCGGCTCCGCGGCAGCGACGGCTTCCGGCACGGCGTCCGCGACGGCCTCCGGCACCAGCACGGGCACCCTCCCGCCCAACCAGCACTGACCCGGGAGCGGACCCCGGGCCCGCTCACCTCACCCGCACGGCCCGAGGCCGGGCTTCGAGACCTCTCGAAGCCCGGCCTCACCGCTGCCCGGGGGCGTTGCCCCAGCCGCTCACCGACGCCGTTCCGAGCGGAGTAGGAAGTCGACGATGCCGACTTCCTACTCCTGGGGCCCATCGTGAAAGCCGCCGGAAGGCTGCAACGGCCCTCACCGGGCTCCGGTGAGGGCCGTCGAGCAGCCCACCCAAGCCCCAGGCGTGGAGTGGGAAGTCGGACAGGCCGACCTCCTGCTCCACGCCACCCGGTCTCGATCGTCTGTGCCTCGCTCGGTGCGAGCGAGGCACAGACGATCGAGACCCGCTGTTCCTGCTGGCGGAGTAGGAAGTCGATGCCGCCGACTTCCTGGTCCTGGGTGTTCCTTCGGTGGCTCCCTTGCCGCGTGCAAGGGAGCCACTGGAGCTGAGCCATCCCACATCGCCCGACCTCGTCCGGCTGCCCCTCGCTCGGCCCGAGCGAGGGGCAGTTGCTCAGGTTGAAGGCCAGGCGGCGTGGAAAGTCGAGGAGGCCGACTTCCTGCTCCTGGGGCACGCAGTGAGAGTTGCTTCCGGTGGCCCCTTGCTCCGCGCAAGGGGCCACCGGAACACGGCAGGGGCCGCTGCTGAGCGGTACCGCCCAAGCCCCGGGGGCGGAGTAGGAAGTCGAGCGGGCCGACTTCCTACTCCGCCCTCCGGAGGCCGACCGGCTCAGGGGCTACCGGGACACCGCTGTCCGTACCGGCGTCCCCGTCCGTGGGCGGCCGCTTGCCGGCGCCGTTTCCTCTGGTGAGGTCGGAGGCCGGCAGGAGTAGGAAGTCGATGCCGTTGACTTCCTGTTCCTTCGGTGGCTCCCTTGCCGCGTGCAAGGGAGCCACCGGGACCGAGCCGCGCCACCAGGGAGTGGGAAGTCGGAGCGGCCGACTTCCCACTCCACATCGCCCAACCTCAGCCGACTGCCCCTCGCCCGGCCCGAGCGAGGGGCAGTTGCCCAGGTCGAAGGTCAGGCGGAGCAGGAAGTCGAGGAAGCCGACTTCCTGCTCCTGGGGCACGTCGTGAGGGTCGTTTCCGGTGGCTCCTTGCTCCGCGCAAGGAGCCACCAGGGCACGGCAGGGGCCCTCGCTGGGCTCCGGCGTGGGCTGCTGAGTGGCACCGCCCAAGCCCCAGGACGGAGTAGGAAGTCGAACGGGCCGACTTCCTACTCCGTCCTGGGACTGGCTGGCTCGGTCCAGCGCGCATCTGCGTGACGTTGCCGCGACGAATCTTCGGTGGCCCCCTAGCGCGGCAAGGGGGCCACTAGAACACCGCTGTCCGTGCGGGCCTCCCCATCGATGGGTCGAGTGTGGCTGCCCTCGCCCGGCCCAGGCGAGGGCAGTTGCTCAAGTCGAAGGCCAGGTGGAGTGGGAAGTCGGTGCCGTTGACTTCCTGGTCCTGGGTCTTGCTGCGGTGGCTCCCTTGCTGGGTGCAAGGGAGCCACCGGGGAGTGGGAAGTCGGAGGGGCCGACTTTCCAGTCCGGGGAGGGTCACTGGGGTATGTGGGTTTGGTGGGCGGTCCAGGTGTGTTCGGTGGTGCCGTCGGGGAGGGTGTGGG
>NZ_JZWY01000968.1:0-8110 GCF_000966955.1 Streptomyces sp. NRRL S-495 | reverse complement strand
CCCCCGGGCCCGCGCCTCCCGCACCGCCGCCGTCCGCGACTCCACGCCCAACTTGGTGTAGATGTGCACCAGATGCGACTTCACCGTGGCCAGGCTCAGGTGCAGCCGCCCGCCGATCGCCTGATTGGTCAGCCCGTCCGCGACCAGCCCCAGCACCTCCGTCTCCCGTGCGCTCAGCGCCGCCGCGGGCGTCCGCATCCGCTCCAGCAGCCGGTCCGCCACCGTGGGCGCCAGCGCCGGCCGCCCCGCCGCCGCCGACCGCACCGCCCGGGCCAGCTCCTCCGGCGGCGCGTCCTTCAGCAGGTACCCGGTCGCCCCGGCCTCCAGCGCCGGCAGCGTGTCCGCGTCCGTGTCGTAGGTGGTCACCACCAGGACCCTCGGCGCCCCCGCGCCCCGGGCCGTGATCGCCGCCGTGGCCTGCGCGCCGTTCATCGCCGCCCCCGGCCCGAACTGCAGGTCCATCAGCACCACGTCCACCGCCACCTCCGCCGCCAGCTCGACCGCGCGCTCGGCGGTGGCGGCCTCCGCGACGATCGCGAAGTCCGGCTCGCTCTCCAGGACGGCCCGCAGCCCGGCCCGGACCACCGGGTGGTCGTCGGCGAGCAGCAGCCGGATCACCGCCCCGGTCACGAGGTCCCCTCCTTCGGGTCGCCCGCGTCCCCGGGCACCGGCAGCAGCACCGCGAGCGCCGTGCCCTCCCCCGGCGCGGACTCCACCGCGAAGGTCCCGCCCAGCGCCCGGGCCCGGGCCCGCATCGACGGCAGCCCGTAGCCGCCGTCCCCACCGTCCCCGCCACCGGTGGCGGTCCGCGTCCGCACGGCCTCCGGGTCGAACCCCGCACCGTCGTCCACCACGTCCAGCGCCACCTCGCCCGCCATGAAGCTGAGCGTCACCTCGGCATGGGCCGCCCCGGCGTGCCGCACCGTGTTGCCGAGCGCGGACTGCGCGATCCGCAGCAGCGCCACCTCGTGCGGCACCGGCAGCGGCACCCGCTCCCCCGACACGTGCAGCCGCACCGGCAGTCCGCCGCGCACCGACGTCGTGGCGCACAGCCGCTCCAGCGCCACCGGCAGGGTGTCGCTCTCCAGCGCCGGCGGGGTGAGCGCGCGCACGAAGCGGCGGGCCTCGTCGAGGTTGTCCTGCGCGGCCTGCCGGGCCTGCTCCACGTACTCGCCGGCGGCCTCCGTGCGCTCCGGCAGCGCGCGCTGCGCGGCCCGCAGCAGCAGCTGGATGCTGGTGAGGCTCTGCGCCAGGGTGTCGTGGATCTCCCGGGCCAGCCGCTCCCGCTCGGCGAGGACCCCGGCCGCGTGGTGGGCGGCGGCGAGGTCGGCGCGGGTGGCCGTCAGTTCGTCGATGAGCCGGCGGCGCTCCTCGCTCTCCCGGTAGAGCGCCTGGTAGCCGAACACGGTCGCGACGGCCACGGCGGCACCCAGCAGCGGCCCGATCGCCGGCGCGAGGCCGACGGTGTGCTGATGGGCGGAGTAGGCGACGATCGCCGCGACGGCGGTGAGCCCGACCGCCGCGACCCCGGCCCGCCGGCCGAGCAGGTGCAGCTCCAGGAAGTACAGCGGGAACGCCAGCCAGACCCCGTCCGGGGTGGCCACCAGCACGCCCGCCCAGGTGACGCCGAGCAGCGCCAGCCAGAGCGCGGCGGCCCGGCGGGAACGGCCGACGGCGCCGATCAGCGGACCGGCCGCGTAGACGGCGGCCATCGCGGTGGCGGCGGCCGTGACCGCCGCCGGGTCCCCGTCCCGCCCGGCCAGGGCCCGGGCCACGGCGAGCGCGAGCAGGCCCGCCACCAGCAGGTGCAGGCAGACCCGGAGCACGCGGGCGACGGGGGTGGTTCGGGGTCGATCGGTCGCCATCCGTCCAGCCTAGGGTCCGTGCCGCCGACCGGCATCAATCGAAAGGTTGAACTCCGCTTCCGCCCTTCGAAGCCGAGGATGCAATCCCCGGTGCGATGCCCGGAGGGCCGCCGTTCGACCACTCTCGTCAGTGTCGCAGCGGATCGGACGAAAGGACTCGCGGTGTTCGTCGCCTGGAGGGATCTGGGGTTCGCCAAGGGGCGGTTCGCCCTGATGGGAACCGTCATCGTGCTGATCACCGTGCTGGTCGGCCTGCTGTCGGGACTGACCGCCGGACTCGGCCGGCAGAACACCTCGGCCATCACCGGCCTGCCCGCCGACCACCTGGCCTTCGGCCGCCCCGCCGACGGCCGGAAGCTGTCCTTCACCGACTCCCAGGTCACCCCCGAGCAGTGGCAGGGCTGGGCCCGGACGCCCGGCGTGACCGACGCGCAGCCGCTCGGCATCGCCACCACCAAGGCCGCCGCCGGACCACGCACCGCCGCGCTCTCCGTCCTCGGCGTCCCCGACGGCTCCTCGCTGGCCCCGCAGGGCGACTCCCTTGCCCCCGGCCGGGCGGTGCTGTCGCGGACCGCCGCGAAGGACCTCGGCGGGCTGCGCCCCGGCGACGCCTTCACCGTCGCCGGCCACCCGCTGACCGTCGCGGCCGTCGCCGGGGACGCCTCCTACAGCCACACCCCGGTGGTCTGGACGACCCTGGCCGACTGGCAGTCGGCCGCCCCCGGCGGGGCCGGGCACGCCACCGTGGTCGCACTGACCACCACGAAGGGCGCCAACCTGGCCGCCGCCGACACCGCCCTCGGCACCGAGACCCGCGGCCGGACCGACGCGCTCGCCGCGATCGGCTCCTACACCTCGGAGAACGGCTCGCTGCAGCTGATGCGGGGCTTCCTGTTCGCCATCTCGGCGCTGGTGATCGGCGCCTTCTTCACCGTCTGGACGATCCAGCGCAGCGGCGACATCGCCGTCCTGAAGGCCCTCGGCGCCTCCACCCGCTACCTGCTGCGCGACGCGCTCGGCCAGGCCGTCCTGCTGCTGCTCCTCGGCACCGCGCTCGGCACGGCGGTCGCGGTCGGCGTCGGCGCGCTGATCGGCTCCGCCGTCCCGTTCGTCCTGGACGCCCCGACGGTGCTGCTGCCCGCCGCCGTCATGATCGCGCTCGGCGCGGTCGGCGCGGCCCTGTCCGTCCGCCGCATCACCTCCGTCGACCCGCTGACCGCCCTGGGGAGTGCCCGATGACCCTGCACCTCGACCGCGTCACCCTCACCTACCCGGACGGCGACGGCCGGCTGACCGCCCTCGACGAGGTGTCGCTGACCGTGCCGAAAGGCACCCTCACCGCCGTGGTCGGCCCGTCCGGCTCGGGCAAGTCCAGCCTGCTGGCGGTCGCCGCGACCCTGATCGCCCCGGACTCCGGACGGGTGGTGGTGGACGGCACCGACACCGCCGGGCTGGACCGGGCCGGGCTGACCGCGCTGCGGCGGCACCGGATCGGCATCGTCTTCCAGCAGCCCAACCTGCTGCCCGCGCTGACCGCCGCCGAACAGCTCCAGGTGATGGCCCACCTGGACGGCCGCTCCCCACGCGGCGCACTGCCCCGCGCCCTGGAACTCCTGGCCGCCGTCGGCCTGCGCGACCTGGCCGGCCGCCGCCCGCACCAGCTCTCCGGCGGTCAGCGCCAGCGCGTCAACATCGCCCGCGCACTGATGAACGACCCCACCGTGCTGCTGGTCGACGAGCCCACCAGCGCCCTGGACCACGAACGCGGCGCCGCCGTCCTCGACCTGCTGACCACCCTCACCCACCGCCGCGCCACCGCCACCGTCCTGGTCACCCACGACCGCAGCCACCTGACCGCGGTCGACCAGGTGGCCGAGGTCCATGACGGCAGGCTCACGGTGCCGGCGGCGGTGTGAGCTACTTCTTGGCGGCCAGCACCTCGTCCACCGAGAGCGTCACCGAAGCACCGACCGACTCCGGCAAGCTGAAGGACTGCCCGGGGCGGTGCACGGCGTGCACCCGGTACTCACCGCCATGGGGGTCGGTGAGCACCATGACCTTGAGGTTCCTGCGGTCGACGATGAGATAGACGGGGATACCCGCATCGGCATAGACCATCGGCTTGATCTTCACATCCGCCATGTAGTTGGAGGACGTGACCTCGACAACGAGCCTGAAGACCGCCGGGTCGTAGGAGTTGGCCTCGATCAGGTGGTTCCTGTAGTCCGCGTCCACCACCGACAGGTCCGGAACGGCGTAGTCGGACGGCCCACCTGGCAACCACAACCCGATCGCCTGGACCACCCTGGACGTATCCCGATGGAGTCCGGCCGCCAGAAGCGGGACCATGAGATCGGTCAACACCTCACCGTGCGGCCCGTCGGCAGGTGGCGTCACGGTGATCTGACCCCCGATGATCTCGACGCGGTGACCCGTCAACCGGCTGGCGATCAGCTCTGCGGCTTCCAGCAGCGTGGGCTGGTTGAACGGGTCTTCCACTGCGGCGGCGGACACGGAGTTCTCCTTGCTGCCGATGTCGGGAACGTCATCGTAGGATCCGGGATCGACATCCCACCCGATCACGGAGAATTCCCCCGAACGGGTGGTTTACCCCCGGGCCCGCAGCCGCAGGCCGGTGCGGGACTCCTCCTCGGCCGCCTCCTCCTGGCCCTCCGCCCACAGCGAGCGGACGTGGCTGAGGTGGCGGGTCATGCAGGACTCCGCGGCCGGACCGTCGCCGGCGATCATCAGGTCCAGCAGCTCCAGGTGCTCCTCCGCCGAGGAGACCAGCTCGCCGCGCTCGGCCAGCCGGTTGAGACCGTAGAGGCGGGAGCGCTTGCGCAGGTCGCCGACGACCTCGACCAGGCGGGAGTTGCCGGCCAGGCCGAGCAGGTCGAGGTGGAACTGGCGGTCGGCCTCCAGGTAGCCGATGAGGTCCTGCTTGCCGGCCGCGACGACGATCGCCTCGGCCTGCGGCCGCAGCGCCTCCAGCTGCTCGGGGGTGGCGGTGCGGGCGACCCGGCCGACGGTCGGGACCTCGATCAGGGCGCGGATCTCGGTGAAGTCGTCGAGGTCCCGCTCGGTGAGCTCGGTGACCCGGAAGCCCTTGTTGCGGACGGCCTCGACCAGGCCCTCACGGGCGAGGTCCAGCATGGCCTCGCGGACGGGGGTGGCGGAGACGCCGAAGTCGGCGGCCAGGGCGGGCGCGGAGTAGACGACCCCGGGGCGCAGCTCGCCGGAAATCAGGGCGGCTCGCAGGGCGTGGGCGACCTGGTCGCGCAGCCGCTCCTGGACGGAGATCAGGGTGCGGGGTTTGAGGTCGGCCATGGTGTTCCTCCGGTGAGTGCAGAACACCAGCGTACAATGTCACGTTACGTTGAGTGTGCAACATTCCGTGATTTCGAACGACCAGTCAGCGCACGGCATCCATGGTCGGACCCCATGGTGGCAGGACCGCCGCCCGCTGACAACGGTCGGCGGCCCAACTCCTTCATCCGGTCCCCTCACTCCCCCTTGAACAAACGGACCAGACCGGTCGCACTGGACCCTCCGTACCCGGCCCCGACCGCCGTCCGGAAGGTGTCGGCGAGCAGCCGCGGCAGCGCCCCGTCCACCCCGGAGGCCTCGACGGTGTGCAGGACGTGCTCGATGCTCGCGAGCGCCATGGTCAGCCGGTCGACGTCGCCCTCGTGGTTCCCGGCGGCGATCCGGGGCGCGTAGAAGGCGAGGAAGCCGGGCATCGAGGCGGCCGTCGACGTGGCGTAGGGCAGGAACTCGTCCGCCGGGATGCCGTTGGCCTCCGCGACGGCGGTGGCGTGCAGGTAGGCGGTCAGCGAGGTCCAGAAGAGGTCCATCTGGATCTGGTAGTAGAGCTGTGCCAGCCCCGGGTCGTCGCCCCGGTAGTCGGCGCCGGTGAGCACCTCCAGGGCGGCGCGGTGCCGCCGGAACAGCTCGACCGGGCCGCTGTAGAAGGTGGACGACTCCGGCTGCCCGATGCCGGACGGCGGGACCTGCACCCCGCCGGTGAGGTGCCCGGCACCCCGCTCGGCCAGCCAGCGGGCGGCCTCCCGGGCCCGGTCGGGGGTGTCCGAGCTGAGGTTGACCACGACCTTCCCGGCCAGCTCCGCCTCGGCGGCGGCCAGGACCGCGAACACCGCGTCGTAGTCGGTCAGGCTCAGCACGACCAGTTCGGCGGCCGCGACCGCCGCGGCCGCGTCCGGCGCGAGCACGGCGCCCCGGGCCACCAGGTCGTCGGCCCGGCCGGGGCTCCGGTTCCAGAGCGTCATGGCGTACCCGGCGTCCAGGTAGGCGCCCGCCATCGCCCGGCCCATCGGGCCGAGCCCGATCAGGGTGACGGACGGCCTGGCGTTCTCCTGCTGCCTGCTGTTCTCCTGCTGCTTGGTGCTCTCCTGCTGGGCGACAGACATGGGGATCCCCTCCGAAGGCGACTAGAACGAACGCTCTATCCAGGGGTGAAGCTAGCACAGCAGTGGAACGAACGCTCTATCCAATTGACCGGCTAGACTCTCCCCCGTGAAGACGACCACCACCGGCACCCGGGAGCGGATCGTCCGGGCCACCTCCCGGCTGCTCCAGCGCCAGGGGTACGAGGGCACCGGCATCAAGCAGATCTCCCGCGAGGCGGAGGCCACCCTCGGCTCCGTCTACCACTTCTTCCCGGGCGGGAAGCAGGAACTGGCCGCCGCGGCGATCCGCCACGGCGACCAGGAGTTCGCGGAGCTGCTGCGCGAGGGGCTGGACAGCGCCGCCGACCCCGCCGAGGCGGTCACCGCCTGCACCCGGCTGCTCGCCGAGGCCCTGCGCGCGTCCGACTGGCAGGACGGCTGCCCGATCACCACCACCGCGCTGGAGACGGTCGGCCGGGCGCCGGTCATCGAGGAGGCCGTCACCGCGGCGTTCGCGCACTGGCGCGCCGTCGTCGAGGAGAAGCTGCACGGCGGCGGCATCGGCCTCACGGACGCCCGCGAGCTCGCCGCCACCGTCATCAACACCCTGGAGGGCGCCGAACTCGCCGCCCAGGTCGCCCGCAGCGAGGAGCCGCTCCACCTCACCGGCCGCCACCTGGCCCGGCTGATCAACACCTACCGGCCGCAGCCGACGCCCGGGCCCGCCACTGCCACCGCCACCGCCTGACCGGAACGCAAAAAAGCGGTCGGCGTGGCGGGGGATCCCTTCCCACCACGCCGACCGCAACTCCGGCCGACACATCAACGACCAATCCCCGTCCGAGGTAACGGACTTGGGGACGGGTACCGACACAGCGCCGAGCGCCGGTACCCGATTGGCCGGGCCCCACAGCAGACCTGTGCCGACCGGAAGCCCTACCGGCCCGCCCCGCGCCGGTGCACCTCGGCCGCGACCGCGAGGTCCTGCCAAGCCATCCCGACGCTCTTGAAGAACCTCGGCCGGTCGGCCGGCACCGGAGCCTCGCCCCGCACCAGCTCGGCCAGGTTCCACAGCGGGTCGGCACCGGTCACACCCGCCATCAGCAGGTCGCCGGCCTCCCGCAGCGCGGCGGCCCGGGCCTCCACGTACAGCGCGGACCGGCCGACCAGCACCTCGTCCACCTCGCGGGCGTCCACCTCGTGCGAACCGACCGCGGCCACCGCCGCGTGGTCCGGCACCAGCGCGCCGTCGAACAGCGGCGTGCGCGCGGTGGTGCAGCAGACGACCAGGTCCGCCCCCGCCACCGCGGCCGGGGTGCCGACGGCGGCCTCCAGGCCGAGCCCCCGGGCGTACCGGACCAGTGCCTCGGCCGGCTCCGCGCTGCGGGCGACCACCGTCACCCGGGTCAGCCGACGGACGGCGAGCAGGGCGTCCAGGTGCCCGTACGCCTGCGGGCCCGACCCGAACAGCACCAGGTGCTCGGCCTCCGGCACCGCCAGCCGGTCCAGCGCGACGGCCGTGACCGCCGGGGTGCGCAGCGAGGTGAGCGCGATGCCGTCGAGCAGTGCGACCGGCTGCAGGGTCGGACCGTCCAGCAGCAGGTAGCTGCCGGTGATCCGGGGCAGCCCGACGGCGGGATTGGCCGGCGCGACACCGGCGATCTTCACCCCGACGAAGGCCGTGGAGGCTGCCGGCATCATCAGCAGCTCCCCGGCCGGTACCGGGATCGCCGAGCGGGCGGGGACGGTCTCCGGGTCGAGCCCGTCGAGCAGCACCCCCTCGATCGCCCGCGCCGCTTCCTCCGGTGTCAGGTCGACCGCGCCGGCCGGCAGCACCGC